>DIZR01000083.1:4148-18043 GCA_002429425.1 Patescibacteria group bacterium UBA6023 | reverse complement strand
AAGAGGAGGAGGATCGGGCGGGTTCCGGAAATGCTCATTTTCCACAATGCTGACACCCACGGGCGAGCCTCAGGTACTGTTGCAACACCACTTTTCATCACACGAGCAAGTGCAAGAGATCCAAGTGTTCGATACACCGCAGCTTGAGAAGAAGTGACTCCCATTTCATCCAAAAACCGCCCACTCTCAAGATCGGCATTTTTCGCTATGTTGTGCAATTTTCTATAATCTCGATAATATTTTAATCGCGAAAGTACATCCTCCTTCGATTTTCCCACAAGCGCAACGAGCGAAATGCGTCGTGTTTCATGAGGGCGAAGTCGCACCCTTCCCGTAAACGCCGCGACACTATCGAGTGAATGAACTGGAACTTTTTGATTGGCACGAGAAAGTTCAACTACGGCAGGTGGGACCATCGTATTTTGAGGAGATCCAAAAAAGATGCTCTTCTCCCGTATCGCATAACATTCCTCCAATTTTCCATCGGCCACAAGAAGGAATCCTGCAGCAATAAGATGGGTACGATCGCGCGAGTCCGGGCGTGACGCGGTAATCGCGCGATCCCCCCAATGTGTTTTCGACGCAACGAATAAATGTTCATAATTCGGATGTGCATACTCTTCTGAGTTTCTCGCGAGGGAGAGTTCGGCACACACACCGAACGAAAGAGATACTTCGGCATTACCCACGTTGGTGAGCGTAAGTTCACGTAGTTCCCCTTTATCATTGGGAAGTGCGGTAACAAGAAGTGAGGAAAGAATATCACCCACCGTCTTATCAAAAACAATAACTTGTTCCCCCACAGAAACCGCGTGCTTATCGCCGGCATCTTTGGTTGGCATAAATGTGGGAGACCACAACTTTTGTTTTTTGGAATCATATATATAAAAAAATGTTCCCATAGACTCACGGAGCATGTCCCCTGATGCACGAGTGATATTTATATCACCGACACGGCTTTTCCCCGCACCAGTTGTTGTGATTCGTGTTTGATATTCACCACTTGAGATAAAAATTGAGAGCGCCTCTTTCGCTCGCCATGGTAAATATTGACGAGGAGTTTCAATCGTACGAGAAACAACACGTCGAATTTTTTTTACTTGCGGTACGAGTACACTCATCTTCTTTGAAAGTACACCCTCAGGCATTCGTTCCTCAAAAAGCTGTGTTGAAACTTCCATTTCGGGTTCAGTGGCAACCATATTTCTTACCCACCCATGAGTAAGAACATTGGCGATCGATGCAAGAATGAATCCCTGATGATGAGCATAGTAGATACGTGCCGGCACACCGGGTTGTTCACGATTTCTCTTCTTTGCGGTAAAGTCGACCGCATCATAAAAACCATAACGTCCATAACCCCCAACCTTGGCCAAGTGAGCAAAATTTGCGAGCGCTTCACGAGGTGCAAGCGAAAGTGCCAACGCCGTTGTATACGGCGCAACAACGATCGACTCAGAGAGGTCGCGTTTATAACCAAGGGAGGGTTCGCCAAATGCTTGATAATGGTAATTTTGCGCCACATCTTGCCTGGATGAAGCGGACTCACCCATTCCCCACGGGATATGATATTGTTTTGCAAAATACCGATGAGCGGCAATGGCACGCTGAGCGGAAATACCCCAAAAACTTTCGTGTGGCACATCAAAATATACAAGCGTCCCCAAATATTCAAAAAGTGAACCTGCCCATGATGCAACCAATGTATCCCCCTTACCACTTTTGATCAATTTTCTTCCAAGATACTCCCAGTGTTTCTGAGGAACATCGCGTTTTGCAATACCAACGATACTCGCAGAATTTGCCTCCGAGGCAAGTAGATCGTAAAATGCTTCATCCATATTCCCAGTGGTGCTGTTATACCCGATATGAAAAAGTGCGCGCTCTTCATTGTATAGAAAAGTAAAATCCATTTCTTTTATATATTTTTGCGACCTCTCTGCCACACTCATAAGCGACGATCGTGTTTCTTGTGCATTCTTTTCAGACTCAGAAAGTCGCTCAAGTACCTCTCCATACCACATCCGCGCTCGCTCCTTTTCGGGTGGAGCAAGTTCTGAAAGATCAATCGCCTCCTCCATACCCACACGCTTAATATGTTTGCGAACATTCCCCTCCGCTATATCATTAATGCTCGGTACCCGCTGAAGTATTGATGAGATTTTCAAATACAATGCATGGAGTTTTACACTATTGGCAACCGAGGAAGCGGCGGGAACCATTGCATGACTAAAGTATTGTGAAATATTGCTGCGATATGTCGCCACGGCAGATTCAACATGCCTTGCTGCAAGAAATATTTCGTCAAAACGCTCACTCTTACCCTCGAGTCGTAATGTTTCAAGTGCATTGCTCGTCTGAACGGCATGATGAATGACCCCACTCAGCACAAGGTCGCACCGACGAGGTGTCACTCCTTTGGATATTGCCTTTTGCACAAGCTCCAATGATTCACTGACCGCACTCTTCACTTCATCAAGCAACTTTCGCTCACTTCGTTCGGTAGTTCTCGTATCCATGAGCTCACATGACTCAAGTAAAACCGCAAGCTGCACACTGAGCCCCTCAAATGTACTCACATCGACAATCGGTACTCGACATGCATCATAAAGCCCTCCGCGCACTGCATGTAAAGACAGCGCAAGATTTGCACTGTCAACACTCGAAACATACCGAGGAGAAAGTGGAGATAGACCTTTTAATTCATACCAGTTAAAAAAATGTCCGCGATAACGCTCGATTTTATCTATACTTGCAAATGCGCGCGTGATCCGCTCGCAATAATCTGATACCGATGAGAACCCCAGCATTTTTGCACTGGAAAGTGAAAGGAGGTACATCCCAAGATTTGTTGGTGAGATGCCAAGTCCATGGGAATGTCTTTTATTGATTGGTTCTTCCTGCAAATGGTCGGGCATAAGCCATTGTTCATCTTTGGTTGCAAGATCAAGAAAAAACCAATATGTCCGAGCTGCAACCTTTTGTAAATAACGTCGTTCCTTTTTTGAAAATGTGACAATATTTTTATGACGAATACTAATCAGCGACGCAAAGAGGGGTGCCAAAATCCATAACACCATCCACGCAAGCGCGTTTCCGGGTTGTCCACCCTGAAATTCGAGATACGCAGAGAAAAGTGACAACGTAATGCTCACCCACATGAACAACACGAATCCGTACACTGAAGCATTCTTATCGGCAGCGGCTTCATATGCCGTCTGCCACTGAAGGAGTTTTTGCTTGGACACAAAAAGTCGCCACATACTGCGCACGATTGCATCAGCAGTAACGAGCGCATTATGTAGTACGAATACACTAAGGAGAAATGTTTTTGCAAGTGCAATTCCAAAACTAACAACCATCAACTCAAGACGCGCAAACATACTTGTGGGATTGCGCCAATCTACCGTCCGTTCCGTGATATTCAATATCGCAGAAACAAGCTGTCCTGAACCAAGTGCAGGAAGCACTACGATAGTCCAGATTGAAACCTCCGCAGGAGAAAAAGCAGAAAATAATACCGCGAGTGACGCTGCGACGGGAAGTAAGCTACGTCGCAGATTATCAAAAATGCGATAATGAGCGATTGGGGACAATACAACACCACGTACTCCGAATATCCACCCGATAATCTGCCAGTCACCCCGAATCCAACGATGAAGTCGTTGCATATACTCACGATAGTTTGACGGAAATCCTTCGAATATATGCGCGCCACTTGCAATACCAACGCGCGCATAAAGGCCCTCAAGAAGATCATGCGAAAGTACTGTGTTTTCGGGGATACGCCCCATCATCGTCTCCTCAACGGTATCGATGTCATAAATTCCTTTTCCATGAAATATTGCTTCCCCAAAGAGATCTTGATGAAGATCTGAAACAAATGAGGAATATGCATCAATTCCGGGAAAGCTTCCGAACAAATGCGCAAATGTGGACGTATTTCCTTCATGAAAACGCAGTGCTGTGCGTGGCTGAACAATTCCGTAACCTTCAACCACCACCCTGCGCGCAGAGTCAAGTACAGGGCGATTGAGAGGGTGATCAATTGTCCCAATAAGTGACAGAGCTCCATCGCGAACAAGTTCAGTATCCTCATCAAGTGTAATAATATATCGAACATATCCATATTCTTGGGCAAGCACGTTTGACCCTTCGGCATATGATGTCTCCTTTTTTCCACGCAATAGTTGATTGAACTCACGTAATTTTCCACGTTTACGTTCCCATCCCATAAATACTTTTTCAGAAGAATTCCACTTTCGTTCACGGTAAAATAATGCGAAACGCGCTGGTGTTGTCGGATATCGTTCATTAAGCCTCGCAACACCCTCAACAATCTCCCGTCTGCGTTCCATATCATCGGGCATATGCTCAAAAGAGGCATCACTAAAATCCATCAATAATGCATAAAAAATATCAGGATCATTATTTGCAACAAAATTCGTCTCCATTCTACGAAGTACTTTTTTTGCAGATGCCTCATTGCGAAACATCGATGGTATGACCACGATCGTCCTTCGTGATGCTTCGACTCCCGAAGCCAGATCAATAGCAGGAAGTGGTTTTGGTTTCAATATTCGTGTTAACAAAAAATGCGCAATGGCAACGGCGATTTCGGAGGTCAGAACAAGTGCCACAATGAACATCACAAGGAACGCAGGAATAGAGAGCTTCATTGTGCCACTTTCCATAAAAAGAATTATACTCGCAACCATCGTTACGACACCTATAAATCCCAAGTATATGTTCGTGGCGTGCTTGAGAATATACGTACGAACTTTTTCAATTATGGTCGGTGAATACCCGAGAGCTTGCTCAAGTTCAAAAACTCCCTTATCAACAAGAAAATACCCCACATGCTGTGAACGCTTTGCTTCACCATCTGAAGACTCAGAAAACTGTCGTGCAAGGCGCAATGCTTCACGAGCAACTTCAATATCATGCGAACCGGTACCATCTGCGATACGCGCGATCGTTTGCTGATACTGGGATCGTGTTTCATCAGTCAGTAACAAAAATGTTCCAGTCGCATCCTTGCGTAACACCGCATCAACCATATTCAACTCAAGAGATATTTTATCCCATCGCACCTGGGCAAGATAACGAAGACTTGCAATGGTATTCAGTATGGTGTTCGTTTGCGTACGCTCGGTACGTGTACTTATCGTTGCAAGCTGTGTTGCACTTACTCCCTGTTTTGAAAGCGAAAGTTTAAGCCACTTGTTAACCAAGCGCAGGTCACCTTCTTTCCCTGTCTGTGCCAATCGATGCAACAAATGAAGTCCAAACGATTGTGGGATAATTGCATACGTACGGGAGAGGTTGATGGTAAGTTTTTTGAGGCGAAGTAATGCATCTTTGTGGTGTGCAGCGTTGATCATTTGCATATACCACCGATCTGCTTCCGACATTTCGTTCAACGAAGAAAGATTCGCCTCAATGAGACGTAATAGCTCCTCGATCAACACAAAGCGAAGCATGTCCGGAAAAATATTCAATTCACGCACCGAAAGAGGCGCACCTTTTTGATACGCCTTCAAAAATTCAACTATCATTTCCCGCTCAATACGTGCATCCGTTTCTTTTATCAGTGCGCGCGCAATAATATATGCGCGCGGGTATTTTTCTCCATTAGCATCAACCGACTGGGGAATGCGGAGTGTTATTTTTCGTTTCCAACTTGAATGAAGTTCCGTGAGCGCACCTTCGACAATATAAAAATTATCAAGGAGAACTTCGACTCCCTGATTAACCTGCGTACGCTCATTGAGATTTTTAACAAGCTTGCGATACGCAAGACGTGTCCGCGCGGTCGACATATTTGCTTTTTGCGCAAACAAAAACACCCGATGCTCATCAAAAGAAATCTGTGTCGATGCTGCAAGGTTTTTTGCGAGACGTTCAAGGATACGCAACAATGAGCGGTCAACTCCTCTCCCGACCACACTTGGTTGGTCCTGTGCAGGAAGTTTTCCCATGAAAAAAGTATACCAAATTATGACCAGAAAATCTCCATCAAAAAACTCACTGCGCGCTTAGTATCATGCCTACCAAAGGAATCACACGCGTGAGACCCTTTGTTTCGCGTGCAACACAGAGTTAGGCGATACGTTCACATACGACCACTTCCAAAGCAATAGAATGCGTAGCGGGCGGGATTTATTTTTGCAGTACATCTTTTACAATCGCCTCCGCTTCGGGGGTTTTATGGAAAATTGCCGGAGTGTAGCTTCTGCATCGTCTTTTTTCTACAAAAAATCCGCCGTGGCGGATCTTTTTGAAAAAATTATTTTTGACCAAGTGTAGTATGAATCTCGTGCTGAAGTGTTTCAACCTTAACCATTTTATCGAAAAGGTCTTGCGTGAGTACGGCTTGATTTGGGAAGTCCTTCATCGCAGTCTTCCATGCAACGAAATCATTGGCTTCAATCGCAGTGTGCGCAGGGATATTCCTGAATACTCCATCACGCCCCTCATGTCCTTGATGTCTATTTCTATTCATTCTCATTGAAAAAACTCCTTCTCTATGATTATTTCCAAACCCTGAAAGTCCTGCTTGCTTTAGGAGTATGGCTGCCTCGGCAGTTTTTCCTGCTTTACGTAAAGTTTTTGCCTGCTTAATGGCAATCTTCTGCGCATCAGTTAATGTTCGGTGTGTCATGTGTGTGGAAATCGGGTTTTTTGCAGGAGATGTTTCGGCAGCATACGCCACTGAAGCTCCGAGTGTCACAAGCGCAAGTGCCGGAACCCCAAATGCTGCTATGTTAAGAAGTTTATTGTGTTTCATGTGTTGTGGTTTGTTTTATATTTCGCACTTTTTGTAATGCATCGTAAGGTCGTACGCCCCTACACTTATTACTACGCATCTCAAAAATATTTCTTTCATTATCACGAGAGACTATTCGTGCAGCGCTTGTTGCAACAAGAAGTGCTGGCGGACCCCAAGGGGATCGTCCAACAACTTCCCAAGAAAAAATAAAACATGCGTGAAACTTTCCCGTTGAACTTGCCGATTCGGCAAATGGAACTCCGACGATGCGTACCTGCGAATGATTACGCAGAACCTCCCGATCATCCTCCGTGAGGTCCGAGGAATCAACAAGCCATTCCTTCCCATCAAAGGCACGTAGAGTGAAATCACCACGCTCATCAAGATACAGCACCTCGCCACCCAACGCACCACGCAATGGCTGTGACCAGCGACTGCGCTCCTCCATCATAATCGATCGATGAAATGGGATTCGTCCTCCGATCTCTTCATCCACAAAATCTCCAAATCCAAATGCATAAAAAAGAATGCCCAGAAGGGTGCTTGCTGTTATCGATGAAAATAAGATAAGAATAAGCGAGTGACGATAGCCGCGTTTCGTGTGGCGGAAATTATAATATGCAATTCCCGTAAAAATAGTAATCGCACCCACCCAAAGATATGGAAGGGAGGTAAAAAGTAATGTTGAAAAATCATTCTCTGTCGCGAGATAAAATTTCCACCCAATATTCTGGAACGTAAAAATCACTGCAGCAATGGCAGCTGCGCCGATCAACACTGATATGCAGAAGAATCCCCAGAAAGCTTTCTCGGTAACCCAAAATTCCCATTTGGGACGCGGAGAAATATGCTCGGTTTCTATGCGCGAGAATGTTTTTGTGACAAGCGATTCCGTGTGTGATTGTTTTTTATTTTCCATATTATTTTGCAAGATATCCCAACTCTTTCCGAAGTACCTTCTTTGCGCGATGAATGAGTGTTGCAACAGAGCCAATCGGTATCTCCAAAATATCAGAGATCTCCGCATACTCACGTTGTTCAAAAAATCGCAACACGAGTATTTCTTTATATTTAAAATCAATCTGATCGAGTGCGCGGTGTACATGCTCGCCATCCGATTGTTTTTCAAGCTGTTCGAGAACATCTTCCTCATCGCTGATAAGTGCGAGTATGGACTCACTATCCTCCTCCATATTTCCCTCGGGACGAATGCTCCGTTTTCTAAAAAAACTGATAGTTTCATTATGCATAATGCGATAGATCCATGCAGAAAAAGAAAATGTTGAATCAAATGCATTCAAATTTTGATAGGTCTTCAAGAAAACCTCCTGGAGGAGATCTTCAACATCCTCAGTGCGTCGAACGCCAAGTCGTCGTGCATACCGGGCAAGCCGCTCTGCATATCTTTCAATGATCACCGCAAAAAGCTCCTTATTGTTTAAGGATTGTTCGACGATTTCTGCGTCAGTGAGTTCGTTGGTCAACATATTCCTTCAATAAGATGCACCTATAATACGCACGACAAGACACTTTTGTTTCACCCTTAGACACAAATATTAACATACCCCGATACTTCACCCCCTAAGCAAAGAGGCTTTTTAGGCACAGATACCAGTAAATATTGAGGATTCGCTTTTAAAAGACTTATACAAATTATAATACGTAAAGTACTTTGTGTGTTCTTTCCTTAACGAAAATCAACGTATTTTTCTGAAAATGGTTTTTTAAGGAATATTGTCCAAAAATAATTTAGCGCATATTTTCCTCCAGTACGAATGATCCCTTCCTCGCGCAACCTTCTTCCTGATGTATACATTGGAAGTGCAAATGTCCACTTCACTTTTCCTACTCGTGAAATGCGTCGTGCAATATCCGTGTCTTCCCCATAAAATTCTATGGTCGTATCATACCCATCAATCTGCAAAAGCGCGTCACGTCGAACAACAAAATTTCCTCCTTGCAACATTGCGCCGACTTTTAATACGTGCTGATTAAATAAATGTGAGACAAATCCAAATGCATAAAATATTTTTATGAGCGTCCGAGAACCAACCGAAAGATCATAGTAAATAAACGGACCACTCAATGCTACGAGATCATTATCTTTACTAAACTCTCTTTCAACCTTTGAAATCCATCCAATGGGCATTCTCGTGTCCGCATCAATGTTCGCGATAATATCTCCGCGAGATAAATCAAACCCAGTCGCGCGGGCGAACACAATTCCCTTGCGTAGTTCATCAATGACCGTGACGTTTGCAAAGGATTCTATTACTTTCTTTGTTCCATCCGTGCTTGCGTTATTCACTACAATAACCTCAGTGTCACAAGTAGTACGTGAAATCTCCGCCTGGATAGACCGCAAGCAATCACCGATTCGTGATTCTTCATTATATGCCGGAATAATAATACTAAGTTTCATATTAACGAATGAGTAATTTTTGCATACGGATATTTTGTGAATACATTTCAAAAATAGATACCACAGAAAGAACATTCCACCATATTTTTATAATAATTTGTACCCCCTTCAACCAT
The DNA here is from genome assembly GCA_002429425.1 of Patescibacteria group bacterium UBA6023. GTDB lineage: Bacteria > Patescibacteriota > Minisyncoccia > Phycocordibacterales > UBA6899 > MHLP01. The sequence continues at coordinate 8,733 of DIZR01000083.1, read as the reverse complement.
CCATGTTTATTTTGGTTAAAATCATTTTCCACATTTGACCATTGTACAACAGAAATACTCATATTATTATGAATAATAATTCTATTGAGAAACACTTCAAGTCCATAATTCGGGAGCAACGCCATCTCTGAAAGTGAGGCAACAAGGCTTTTTTTAGGCAAAATTCTTTCACCTGACAGGTAATCAATTTTTTTAAATGGGAAAAGTGGCCATGCATTTTTTCTATAGCTTATCGTAACATCAGATATCCCTCGTTCAATCGGCTCAATTAAGTCGATGATATTTTGTGAATTCAAAAACTGAAGATCCGCATCAAGTAAGAAAATATACTCACCCTGTGCGGCGTTAATTCCATCAGCAACACTCTTACTCTTTCCTTCGTTCAGAGAATGCTGAATGAGATGAATAAGGGGAAATGTTTGTATAATCTTCTTGGTATCATCGCGAGATGCATCATCAACAGCGATAACCTCATAAAGATATGTACCGACAAGCGGAGCAACAACGGAAAGTGTGTGTGCGATACTCTTTGCTTCGTCATGTGCGGGAATGATGCAGGAAATCTTTTTCATTGTAATGAATTTAATATAGCACATCACGAGGAAAAAACTTTATCGTAATATTGAAAGTTCCACCATATCATACATGCCACCTATTCCTACAAACCGTTATTTCGTGCTCGGTTTCCGAAGAAGCGTGCAAGAAAATACTGAAGAATTGTATATATCAAGAGAATTACCGTAGGATACCCAAAAGCGGTAAGTGGTGGAATCGTTCCACTGACATCAAAAAACCGAAGAAGAAACGGCAACTGAAAAACAGCGAAGAGCAGGAATATTTCCCCAATAACGAGAAAGCATAGTTCTCGTACTTGCGTCGTCGCGAGTACTCCACGATATACCCAAGGAGTAAAGAAAAAAAAGATTGACCCAACAACGATGGAAGCAAGCAGGACGTAGAGATCCGACCCACTAACTCTCATTGACTCGGGAGAAAGTAGAAAAATCATTCCAATAGTAATCACCTGTAACACTGCGGAATAAATAGTAAATGGAAGCACTTTCGAAAGAAATCTTTCACCATTTGGTGCAACCGATTTATTCGCAGGGCGAATTGTCCAATACGACACAAGAATTCCAGGTAACCCTACTGCAAAATAATTGATGAGCGTAATATTTAAAGGTGAAAGAGGATATGGATATCCAAAGATACTTACAATACAAAAAAGGAAGAAACCGACAAACGCAAAATTGAAAAATATACTGGCAAAGATTTCTGCATTTTTGATGATACTATCGGCAAGCTCGACCCCTCCTGGAAGTGCGGTAAAGCTATTATTCATAAGCACGACCGATGCGATCTGCCTCGTTGCGGGTGCACCCTCCCACATCGCAATGCCCAAATCAGCCTTCTTAATTGCCAGCGCATCATTTGCACCATCGCCGACCATCGCGGTAAATCCATTGCTCTTGAGTGCTTCGATAATTTTTTCTTTTTGTTCGGGAAAGGTACGCGCAAAAATCGTGTACTCCTTCGCGTATTTTTTGAAATCATCCAAAGTCCACTGCTCCATTTCATTTCCGGTTGTTACCTTGTCGCAATGCTCGACACCTGCAAGTGTGGCAATGGCGCGGACGGTTTCGGGATGATCTCCGGAAATAATTCGAATGCGCGTGCCTCGCTTCTGAAAAAAATCAATTGCATCATTAATTCCCGGACGAAGCTTCGGAGCAAAAAGAAATACCGCAAGCGGAGTAATATCAAAACTCGCAAGATTTTCCGGAATGCTTTCAGCAGCAAAACGTGCAACACAAAAAACCCGCTTCCCTTGCCCCGCTTCTGTGTCAAGAAGTTTTTGCAACCATTCCCGTTTTTCTGCATTACGGACATATGGAAGGATGCGCTCTGGTGCACCGGCAAGCACGACCACCGAAACACCATCCTCCTCGGTGCGCACTGCACCATATGAAGTCCACGATGAAAACGGCAATGCCTCAAAAATATTTCCGGAATACTGATAGTCACTAAATTCCTTGATGGCAAGCGTTGTTTGGGACGAATTTGCTGAACCGAAAATGTACGCTGCGGTCATTTTTTCTGCATCTTCTTTCGTGGCACCCGCAGGAATTTCCATACGCTCAACAACAAGGGTATTCTCGGTAAGTGTTCCCGTCTTGTCCATGCAAAGATTTTTTATACGACCAAGTTTTTCGGTTGCATTCACTTCCTGCAGAAGGACGTTTTGACGAAAAAGATGCGCTGCACCATAAGCAAAAAGTAGCGTCATCGAAAAGGCAAGACCTTGCGGAACCATTGTGCTTGCAAGTGCACCAATCTCTTTCACGATAAGCAAATTTGATTCTTGAAAAATGAAACCACGTCCTACGACAAAAAGAATTACTACAATAAGTACGTAACCTGAATAAGTAATGGCCATACCCGCTGCACGCTGAATAGGGCTTTGTGTGACGGAATAACTCTTTATTCCTTCCGTCATTCGCGCGATACGACTCTCGCCAAATATACCTGCGGCACGCATGACGCATGAGCCAGAAGTAATAATACTCCCCGCAAGCACCTGTTCACCTTCCTTTCGTGGAAGCGATGTCGACTCTCCAGTAATAAGCCCTTCATTTAACTCGAGTGAATCTGCGTGGACAATAATTCCATCACAAGGAATTTGATCTCCTGTTTTGCATTTTACCAAATCTCCTGTTTTGATTTCTTCAACAAGCACCGATTCTTCGGATTGATCGTCCTTCACTCGTAGGATGTGTGGGGCGGTAAGTAACTGAAGGTTCTCAAGTGCAAGCCACGCACGAATGTCTTGCCCGAGCCCAAGTACCATATTGAGCACAAGTACAAAACCAAGAAATACTGCTGCCTGCGTATCCCCGAATACAAAAAGAAGTGCAACAACGACCGCGATCACCCCGTTCGTAAGAAGGAAAATATTTCGTGAAAAAATGTAGCTCAGTTCTTTGATTTTTTTCCGATCCGGTAAACTCATTACTTTAGTATATCAAAGAAAATTCACAGAGTCTGTTGAAATATTTTACAGAAACCATAATCACAACAATAAGGATGATGAGTGATTTTGCTGAGAAAAAATTGACGTCGTACTTACTTCCGATGATGGCAACAATTGGAGAGATAACAAAAATGTCTGCCCATATTCACATATGATTGCTTCGACATTGCAAAATCTTCTCCACCCATCATATTTTCCTCATTTCACTTTGTACTTGGTGTAAGAGGTGCGGCTTTAGGGATTGCTATTTCCGCTCGTGACTGCATAAGCCCCTGCTCCGTTACCCCCTCAGTGCATTTTGTACGGTACGTGGTGCTTGCAAGCGAATGGCAAAATTGGAGTGCCATGGAAGTATTATTCTCTTTTTTGCCTATTACGATCGCGGAGAGTGTGATCCAACACTCATCCTGATTTCCGAGCATCTGTACACAGCGAAATGCTGGATCATTTTTTACTGTTTCGAGAGAACTACTACTCGTTGCGCTAATAAATGTGTGCTGCATAAATGCTCCCGTCGCACATTGACTACGCAGATGGTCATCCAGAAAATCACCACAACGCACGAGTGCGCGCGGAAGATCATCGCGAGTCATGTACACCAGTGCGTGTCCAATACCATGAACACAATTTAGTTCCGCGGTCGATGAGGAAGAAGTGTGAGCAGTTTGATTACAAAAATTTCGTATATCACCGGCGGAAAGTGTATTGAGATTTTCGTTCCGTAGAAATTCTTCGACAACGCCATGATAATAACCATTTTGGCACTCCGTATTTCCATGCAAAAATGCTTCACCAAATGTTCCATATTCATGCACTGCGATGTGCGCAATGTGATGCATGACGGCATGACATGCACCAGCAAAAAGTGGCTCATGCTTGATCTGCGCATCAAGAAGAGAAAGTGCGTGTGCTACTCCATACATTATTCCATAATGTTCATAATAATTTTCAAGACACGCTTGACGCGACGATCCTTCTGCATTCGGACAATTTTGTTTAAGCACAACGAGACTCAAAAAGAGGAGTGTTTTGGGTCCCGCCTGACCAAAGCCGGTCATCTCGAGACTTCCGGAGGTGACAATTCCTTCCTTTATCTGGAGACGTTTCACCGCAGCCTCAGTCTGGGAACCAAAATAGCCCGTCACGAGACCGCTCGGATAAATTTCAGAAATAGTATGTAATGTTCGCTGTAATTCTCGAACATCATCTCCATACATTCCACGCCGAAGGGAGCGTAAAGTATGAATACTATTCGTCGTAGTAGCTTGCTGTGCAGGAGAAATTATCATTCCATTAGAAAAAACATTTGCTGATGCACTCGCACCAGTAAGGAGGAATCCAAAGAAAAAAACCAACGCAATAATAACTTTTTTATCCATATATACACATTCTAGCAAACAACAAGCATAAAGCGGAACTCAACACCAACATACTGGCATAAGTGCAAACATGTTGCGCAACGCAATGCGAATTAATTTTTTTTAACCACTTCAGGAGTCCGACAATTCCGAGTATGAGTAGTATCTCAATCTCTCCAAGATAGTTTGTGTAGGA
>DIZR01000083.1:3839-4094 GCA_002429425.1 Patescibacteria group bacterium UBA6023 | reverse complement strand
CAAGATAGTTTGTGTAGGTTAGCATATAAAATCCGTGCTTTACCATAGCGATAACATACAACCCAAGAGCTATGAGAGCAGTAAGTCGCAGGTAATACTCCTGCTTATAATGACTTCTCGTACACCTTTGACAACTATGAGTGGTTGAACATTTCGAATGCCATGCTATTCTCTTATATATGAATGACCAAACTTCCCCAGAATACAGCCCGGGGACGAGCGCCCTTGAGACGCTCAAGGACAAGATCTACATCC
>DIZR01000083.1:0-3707 GCA_002429425.1 Patescibacteria group bacterium UBA6023 | reverse complement strand
CTCAAGGACAAGATCTACATCCATGAGATGCCTTCGTACGGCAAGAAATTTTTTTATGCTCTTGGGTTCCTCGCCCTCACAAGCCTTGTTATATTAATAACGGTAGGAATTATAATGGCTTTTAAGGGGCCGACCTGGTGGCTCTCTGCCCCTTTGGGTATATATTTCCGTAGTGTACACATGTGGGCAGTACAAGCCTTTATGGTCATACTTGTATGCCATGTCTTGGTTGTTTTTCTCACAAGTGGATTTAAGGCTCCTCGGCGTATGGTGTGGGTCTTTGGTGCAACAATTTTTTGTCTGGCGCTCATACAGTCTGAGTTTGGTTACGCATTACGTGGTGATTTTTCATCACAATATCGAAATATTTCTGCTGCAGACTTCTGGAACGGCGCTCACCTTGGTTGGTACATTAACCCAGAAAGTTTTGCTCAGGTTTTTGCCATCCATACAGCCATCATTCCGATTTTCATACTCTTACTCTTTGTTTTGCATTATTTATTAGTGCGTACCTATGGCCTCGCAAAACCTTACCGCGCCGACATTGCATACAAAATGATTCCTGCTAAACATGCCCCTCTTTTTATACGTGGTGGTGTCCTTGTGGTACTCATCATGGTCATGGCCTTCCTTTTCCCTTCTCCTTTTGTAGAACCTACACGTATCACCACTGTCGCACAAAAAGACCCTGCACTTATGGCACAAACCTTAATGCAAGAATTTGACCACACTTCAGATACGGCGACCTATCTCAATTCTATTGACCCATATACTTTTGACACACGCCAAGTATATGTAGTAATCCCCTATGAAAAATATATCGGTTCTCGCGAACAGAATGCCTGGTCATTATTCCAAAATGAATCTCAAGAACAGCAAGAGAGTGACATTGCCCAGGCAAAACAATATTTTGGTGGCTCAGAAACACTTGCGACAACCTCCCCTTCCAACCCCGTAGTTTCTATGATCAGTGCCCTTGCCCCTATGGCGAAAAGCGGATTATATGAATCAGCGATAAACCAAGAAAACCCAAACATCAACTACACTTATGCGACGCGCTTTTTGACCGATACCGGGGTCATTGACGCAGAAGCAGCCATGCTTCACATCACTACAGAGGAGTGGGGTATGACCCGCGAAGAGACTAGTAGCACGAGCCTGCTCCCTCTCGGCTCATGGTGGCTTGCACCTATTGGGGTCCTTAATAAAACAGTGCTCGTCAATGACCCCAACGGCGACCGTGACGGTGCATCCATCCTCGGGGTTATTATGCTCATTTTTATTCTCTTCCCGTACATTCCCTACCTCAACCGTCTCCCTGAAAAGCTTCGCCTCGCGCCATTTATTTGGAAATAGGCACTAGGGTTAATAATTCAAAAAAACCAGCGTATACGCTGGTTTTTTTGTCCACCACTATGCATTTTGCCACTTCCAATTGAGAATCTCCGGCATGTCCTCACCATGCGTATTGATATACTCTTTATGTTCAATGAGCTTATCTTGCATCATTTGCTTCAGGTATGCCTCCTTTGACCCAAATTGAGGTGAGCGACTTAGCACATCCATGACAAGGTGGAAGCGGTCCATTTCATTAAGTACCGTCATATCAAAATTCGTCGTAATCGTTCCCTCCTCTTTATAACCACGCACATGAATATTGTCATGATTAGTTCGTCGGTAAGTGAGACGATGAATGAGCCATGGATAACCATGAAACGCAAACATAACTTGCCTATCCTTTGTGAAGAGCGAATCAAAGTCTGCATCATTCAGTCCATGTGGATGTTCGGACTGTGGCTGAATTTTCATAAGATCGACGATGTTTATCATGCGAATTTTTATTTCGGGAATATGCTCACGCAAGATCATAATTGCGGCAAGAATTTCTCGGGTTGGCACATCGCCACAACTCACCATAACAACATCAGGTTCACTACCTTGATCATTGCTTGCCCACGACCAAATCCCGATACCTTCGGTACAATGTTTTGTCGCAGCTTCAATCGAAAGCCATTGTGGTGCTTGATATTTTCCCGCAATGACCACATTCACATAATGACGACTACGGAGACAGTGATCGTACACAGAGAGAAGACAGTTCGCATCTGGAGGGAGATAGACACGCACGATTTCAGCTTTTTTATTAACAACCATATCGATAAACCCCGGGTCCTGGTGTGTAAAACCATTATGCGCCTGCTGCCACACATGTGAAGCAAGAAGATAGTTAAGTGACGCGAGTTTCCTGCGCCACGGTAATTGAAGCGTTACCTTGAGCCATTTTGCATGCTGGTTAAACATCGAATCAATGATATGGATGAACGCTTCATAGCTGTTAAATATTCCATGTCGACCGGTGAGCAAATATCCTTCGAGCCAACCTTCACATTGATGCTCACTCAACATTTCCATTACCCTTCCGTCGGTCGAAAGAAATTCATCACCCACTTGTGTTCGCGCATTCCACTGACGATTGGTGGCATCAAATACCGAGTTCAATCTATTTGAAAGCGTCTCATCTGGTCCAAAAATTCTAAAATTGCGAGATTCCTTATTGAGCACAATAATGTCACGCAAAAATCCTCCAAGTACATAAGTGTCTGCCGCCTGTACCGCACCTGGAGCAGTAACGTCGACAGCATATTTTTTGAAATCAGGAAGGACAAGATCCTTGAGAAGCAGTCCACCATTTGTATGTGGGTTCGCACCCATCCTGCGCTCCCCTTTCGGAGAAAGTAGAGCAAGCTCTGGTATCAGTCTCCCTTGATCATCAAAGAGCTCTTCAGGGCGGTAACTCTTCATCCATTTTTCAAGCAAAGCTAAGTGCGCTGGATGTTCACGATCAATCGAAAGCGGAACTTGGTGCGAACGAAACGATCCTTCGCTTGGAAGCCCATCAACCTCCTTTGGACCTGTCCAGCCTTTGGGAGTTTGCAGTACGATCATTGGCCAACGCGGACGTGAAGGGTTATTTTCTGCACGTGCTTCTTTTTGTATCCTCTTAATTTCACCAATAGCCTTGTCGAGCACTGCGGCCATTTGCTGATGCACAATTTCCGGGTCATTTCCTTCCACAAAATACGGTATCCATCCGTATCCATAAAAAAGTTGCTCAAGCTCCTCACGCTCGATACGTGCAAAGATTGTAGGATTTGCGATTTTGTATCCGTTCAAGTGAAGAATCGGAAGCACTGCACCATCCGTAATTGGGTTGAGAAATTTATTTGAATGCCATGATGTTGCTAATGGTCCCGTTTCTGCCTCACCATCACCAACAACACATGCGACAACAAGATCGGGGTTATCAAAAACTGCACCGAAAGAATGGGAGAGCGAATAGCCGAGTTCCCCACCCTCATGAAGAGAGCCAGGGCATTCCGGAGAAACATGACTCGGAATTCCACCAGGAAAGGAAAATTGTGTGAAGAGACGTTTCATTCCCTCTTCATCCTGGCTAATGTTTGGATAAATCTCGCTATATGTCCCTTCGAGATACGTGTTTGCAACAAGCGCTGGTCCACCATGTCCAGGTCCTGAAACGTAAAACATATTCAGATCAAATTCCTTAATAACACGATTAAGGTGCACATATATAAAATTTTGTCCTGGCGTTGTACCCCAGTGTCCAAGCAATGTCGGCTTCACGTGCGCAAACTCAAGCGGTTTTTTGAGAAGTGGATTGTCATATAAATAAATTTGCCCTACCG
>DIZR01000094.1:16428-17274 GCA_002429425.1 Patescibacteria group bacterium UBA6023 | reverse complement strand
ACTTGAAGTAAAACTTCCGCGTACGATTGATAAAACTCCCGTTGCGATGGAGCTTGTGCTTCAAGCACTGCATCAGACGGGTACGGGGAATTGGTATGAACGATGGTGGCAGGGGAAGGTGAAACCATGGTTTTCCCTCGAAGTTGTTTCAATCGAGGGTGATGTGAAATTTCTGATTCGTACACCGTCGAAATTCAAGAAAATTATTGAAAGCCATATTTATGCACAATATCCGGATATTGAAGTTGTTGAAGTGCAGGATTATATCTCACTTGCACCGTATCTTCATGAGAAAAATGAATGGAGCCTCTGGGGTTGTGAATTTGCGCTCACAAAACCCGACCCATATCCAATCAAAACATATATTGACTACAAACTTGATTCTTCTCTCACGAAGGAAGAATTTAAGAGTGACCCGATAACTTCCATGATTGAATTTCTTGGAAGCATTGGGCGTGGACAGCAGATCTGGATGCAAATACTTGTGCAAGCAAATGGTGATCGTTATCAAACACCTGGGACGTGGTTTGCAAAGCATGACTGGAAAGAAGAAGGAAAACGTCTCGTGAAGGAACTTCAGGCGAAGCATTCGGGTGAGGATGCCGCGAAGGCAACGAAGGGTGAGCAGGAGTCGGTATCTGCAATAGAGCGCTCACTTTCAAAGATTGGTTTTGATTGTGGTATTCGCACTTTGTATATCGCGCAAAAAGAACATTTTGATCCATCGAATATTGCCGGTATTACGGGTGCATTTCGCCAGTACAGTTCGCCATCATTAAACGGTTTTAAGCCAGCAAATACTACCGGCATTGATTATCCTTGGGAGGATTTCAGAGATATTCGACT
>DIZR01000094.1:9858-16398 GCA_002429425.1 Patescibacteria group bacterium UBA6023 | reverse complement strand
GTTGCAGAAACCCCAACGTTTGCGCGCATCGAATCAAGAAAGGGAGAGCCGCCTACTAATCTCCCTATTTAGCATGGAGACAAATAGTAAAATAAGTGATGTCACGGTAGTAAAAACTCCGGAGATATTACCACAAGGGCAACGAAAAAAATACCGGTTTTCTTTCCTTGGTTTTTTCATACTACTTTTTACCATACCACTTTCGTCCGTGTGGTATTTTACGCAGTCACCAAATCCAAAGAATAAAAGTATCATCGTTGAGATTCCTGTGGGAGGGAGCGTGAGGGCGATTGCAAGATCACTGCAAAACTCAGGGGTAATTCGATCACCACAGATATTCATTATGCTTGCAAAATGGAAGCATGTTGATAAAAAGCTTCCTTCGGGATCATTTCAGTTTATTATGCCAATGAACATTTTTGCAGTTATGAGTCAAATCACCATGAATGAGCGCGGAATAGTGCAGCTAAAAGTAACAATTCCCGAAGGGGCATCGAATAAGCAAATAGCCGTGATAATCACTAAAAATTTTCCGAATATTACTCAAGATGAATTTATAAATTTTGCAAAAGGACGGGAGGGGTATCTTTTTCCCGATACATATTTCTTTTTTATTACCGCGACGAGTGGACCTATTGTTGCTTCACTGTCAGAAAATTTTACCAAACGAACAGATGCATTACGTGCTGAATCGCTTTTGCAACACAAGGAGTGGGGTGATATCGTCATTATGGCGTCACTTATTGAAGAGGAGGCTGCGACGAATGAAGATCGAAAAATTATCTCAGGAATACTGTGGAATCGAATTGATCGGGGTATGCGCCTGCAAGTTGACGCTTCATTTGCCTATCTTTTCGGCAAACAATCATCGGAAATTACCCAAAATGATCTTGTATATGATTCGCCATATAATATGTATCGTAACAAGGGACTTCCGCCTGCTCCAATAACGAATCCCGGCATTCAATCTATTGATGCGGCGCTTCATCCATTAAAAACAGATTATCTGTATTATTTATCAGATAATAAGGGTGTTATGCATTATGCGAGAACTTTTGAAGAGCACAAGTTGAACAAGGCGAAGTATTTGCGCTAGAATGTTTTCACATGAGTATTACACATATCACCAAAGCATATTTTATCGGAGTTGGCGGAATTGGAGTTTCTGCAATTATTCGATTGTTTGCCGATAGAGGAATCGTTGTTTCGGGTTCCGATATTACACTCCCAGAGCCTGGAACACTTCCAGACGGGCAATACGTTGAGGGGGTCAATCCAGAGCATGTTCCACTCGATGCATCGGTACTTATTTATTCTCCTGCAGTGCAACATGAGAATGCTGAACGGGTTCGTGCGCGCGAGCTTGGAATTCCTGAGCTCAGCTACCCTGAGGCACTTGCATTAGTCACGAAGGGTCATTCGACACTAGCCATTTCGGGTACACACGGCAAATCAACGACAACCGCAATTACTGGAATGCTTTTTCAAGCGGGTGGTCTAGATGCGTCAGTGATTGTTGGAGCAGAAGTTTCCGGGTGGGATCATAATTATCATCATGGGAAAGGAAATATGTTCATTGTTGAAGCGTGCGAGTATCGTCGGAATATGATGCAACTTAATCCACAAGCAATCCTTCTTACAAATCTTGAACTTGATCACCCTGATTATTATCACGATCTTGCAGATGTAAAAAGTGCATTTAGTGAGTATATCAATAAACTTTCCGATGAGGATCTACTTATCATGAATAACGACGATGCAAATATTCGTGATATTACGAAGAATTTTAATGCAATCATCGTGAGATATGGGGTTGGTGATGGGGCAGATCTTGTTGCACGAAACGTGAAGCAGAATGAATATGAACAGTCATTTGATCTTGTGTGGAAGGGGACAATGATAGGGAATTTTAATACACCACTTCCGGGACTTTATAATATTTATAATATTCTTGCTGCAACTGCAGCATACCTTGCCTATGGTGGCTCGTCTGACATTATACAATCAGTACTTTCGAACTTCCACGGTGTTGGAAGAAGATTTGAGGTTGTTGGGAAGCTTGGTAATTCAATAATTATTTCTGACTACGCACACCATCCAACGGCACTAAAAGCAGTGGTTTCTGCTGCCATTGCACGTTACCAAGGAAAAAAGGTGCTTACAGTTTTTCGTCCACATCATCGTGAACGGACAATTAAATTAATGGATGAATTCGTGGAAGTGATACTCGGAATTCCTCACAGCATACTCGTTGAAATATATGATGTTGCGGGGCGAGAAGAGAGTTCGCTGGTAAGTTCTCGAGATGTAATTGCAAAAGTCCTTGCGAAGAATCCTCATCAGGATATTATTTTTGCAAAAGATCTCACTGAAGCAGAAGAATTTACCCGCAGTAAGGCTCCATCATTTGATGTGATTTTGATTATTGGTGCGGGAGATGCAGATCAACTTGCAAAAAAACTTATACAATAATTTATCATTATGAAAAAAAACATTCTTGCATTTGTCGACCTTGAAGCAACTGGGCTTGATCCGTCGCGTTGCGAAATAATTGAGATCGGTATTGTCATTGCAGCACAACGAATTGATTCTTCCGGGAATGGGTTTCTTGAACTTATTTCTGAACATAATATTCAGCTTATTCCTATGCATATCGAAACAGCTGATCCGAAAGCACTTGAGGTGAATAAGTATTATTCACGTGATTGGAGTGCTGCTGTTTCGCAAAAAGAAGGATTAGCACATGCTGCAGAAATATTACGTGATAAGATATTTGTTGCGCAAAACGTTGGATTTGATTGGGCATTCATTCAGAGGGCTGGGCAAGAGCATGGTGTCGATTTTGATAGCATCGTGCATTACCATAAGCTCGACCTTGCTTCGATGGTATTCGGAAAACTTTATAATGATCCTGCGTTATTTAAATTTAGTCTTAGAGAAATGACGGTATATTTTGACGTAGTAAATGATAATGCCCATACTGCACTCGCTGATGCGCGCGCAACATTTGAGGTATGCAATAAGCTATTGCAGTTGCCTTCATAAATTATTTGCAAATATGGGAGAAAAAAAGAGCAAAGTCTTTGTTGGTATGTCAGGAGGTATCGATTCTTCTGTTTCTGCTGCGCTTTTGAAACGTGATGGGCATGATGTTGTCGGAGTCTTCATTAAGGTATGGCAAGCGGATTTCCTTCCTTGTACGTGGCGTGAAGAAAGACGTGACGCCATGCGCGTGGCGGCACACCTTGGAATACCGCTAATTACACTCGACCTTGAAAAAGAGTATAAACAAGAGGTTGTTGATTATATGATACGTGAATATGGCGTCGGGAGAGTACCTAATCCCGATGTTATGTGTAATAAATATGTCAAATTTGGTGCATTTCTCAAATTTGCACAAATGCATGGTGCGGATTTTATTGCAACGGGACATTATGCACGAGTAGCACACAGTGAAGGCGGGTATCAGCTACTCGTTGGCGTTGATGAAGGAAAAGACCAAACATATTTTTTATGGACACTCACACAAAAAGAACTTGCCCGTACGCTTTTTCCGATTGGGCATATGCAGAAAAATGAGGTTCGCATGCTTGGAAAAAAACTCGGGTTACCGAATGCAGAAAAAAAGGATAGCCAGGGGCTTTGCTTTATGGGGATGGTTGATATGAAAGATTTTCTTAAACATTATCTTCATACAGAAATAGGGAATGTACTTAACGTGCGTGGTGATATTATCGGTACTCATGAGGGATCGATGCTTTACACGATAGGACAACGACATGGATTTGTAACGGAGAAACATTCCGCAGATCAACCACCGCTCTTTGTGATAAATAAAGATTTATTACAAAACACTATTACTGTTGGTGAACGTATCCCTCTTTCGATTGAGCGCGATTATGCTGATATTGTGCTTACGCAGGTGAATATTATTCCCGTGCAACATGACGAGCAGATTTTTGAAAATTTTTATGCACGAATTCGTTATCGAGGTAAGCAGTATAAAGCAAAATGGATCAGTAGAGAAAGTCAAATTATACACATTGCTCTCAATGGACAGGATGAATATATTGCCCCGGGGCAATCAGTTGTTTTTTATGTAGGCGATGAATGTCTTGGGGGAGGAGTGATATGTGCGTGAGTTACTTGCGAAGGATGTTGTAAATAACGTATTATTGAAAGATGAATAAGAAGACGCTCCTCGTAGGTGAAATAATCATCGCACTAGTCATTCTCGTGGGTACGATGTATTATTTTATGAATAATCAATATGCGCCAAAGGATGACGCATCATTAACCGCGAATACTCAATCAACACATATGGATACACCGCAACATCAAGGACTCACAATAGAAACATTGCATGAAGGAAGCGGTGTTGGTGCACAAAATGGACAAACTATTCTTGTTGATTATACTGGAACACTTACTGATGGAACGGTATTTGACTCAAGTATTCCACGTGGGGAATCATTTCCCGTTCATCTTGGTGCAGGGGAAGTGATACGGGGCTGGGATCTTGGGCTCCTTGGAATGAAGGTGGGTGAAAAAAGAAAACTTACAATAGCCCCCGAACTTGGTTATGGAAAAAATGGATTTCCCGGAGTTATTCCACCGGATGCAACACTGATATTTGAAGTAACACTAAAGGAAATACGATAATATTTATGTCTAAATGGATCGCACTCATTGTCATCATTATCGCCGGCTCAATATTGGGTTATCTCTATATTGATCTAAAAAATCTTGAGCTGAACCCGACGGAACTTCCGGTCGTTGAGGTACCAAATACGGTGCGTATTGTGCACTCATTTAGCGACGGCATCCATCGTTACACCGGCTCCATTAAACTTCCACATTCATGCTTTTCGATAAATACTGAGATAGAACGTGATCCAAAAATCAATGGTGATATTGTGCTTTCAATTACCACAAAAAATAACATTACCGAGCAAAGTTTTTGTTCCCAAATTCCTACGCGGTACCAATTTGAAACAATCATTGAGGCACCCGAGGAATCACACCTTGTGTTGCGTGTCGATGACATTCCGCGTCCAACAAAAATTATCGAGACACAGTGGACGAATCCAACTGGAACCATAATAGTAAAATAATTACTATATTCATGGCTATTCCAATTTCTGTTATTAAAATGACTGGTGAACGCGAGGACTGGAGCCCTGCGAAACTTGAGCGTTCCCTTCGTGCTGCGCGCGCGCCAGAAGATCTTATAAGAGAGATAGTTGTTCATCTAGAAAAAGATCTCCATGATGGGATGAGTACGAATGATATTTATGAACATGCATTGGCACTGTTGAAGCGATATCGTGGACCTGCCGCTGCGGAATATAGTCTTAAAAAAGCAATCATGCAATTTGGACCAACTGGATTTCCTTTTGAGCGCTTTGTTGCCCACATTCTTAATGCGCAAGGATATCGCACAAAAGTCGGTACGATTGTACAGGGTGCATGTGTCGAACACGAAGTTGATGTAATTGCTGAAAAGGAAGATGAACGTATCCTTGTTGAGGCAAAATTCCATAATTCTGCTGCAATTAAGTCTGATGTTAAGGTAACGCTTTATGTTCACGCTCGATTCGAGGATATTCAAAATAAACTTGAGTCCATTGAAGGTGAGACTAAATATAATCGTGCATGGCTTATTACAAATACCGAATTTACTTCACACGCTATTCAATATGCTAATTGCGTTGGGCTCGGAATCACTGGTTGGAATTATCCCAAAGGCCGAACGCTCCAGGATCTGATACAAGCTACCCAAACCCATCCATTAACATGCCTTACAAGTCTTACTGATTCACAAAAAAATCAATTACTTGCAAAGGGTATTGTGCTTTGTCGCAGTGTTGTTGATGATCCCTCACATCTTGAGCGAATAGGGATAAATAAAGCAAGGATTAATGCCATTGTTGAAGAGGGGGCGATGTTGTGCCCGGTGGCCAAGCCCGCATCATAGCGCATGTCATTTTTCTGATTTGTACGTTGTCATCATGGCGTGAGAAGGTATAATAACATGCGTATGGAACTTTTTGGACCTCAATCAGAAATGCTCATAAGACTCACTGTCGCGGTGATATTGGGACTTGTGCTTGGTGCAGAACGAACGCGCGTTGGAAAACGTGCGGGAATGAGAACGTACGCATTGGTCTCATTGGGAGCAGCATTATTTATCGTCATTGCGGGCATGGTATCATTTCAGTATGCTGATACGTTTATTTTTGATCCGCTACGTGTTGCATCACAAATCGTTGTTGGTATGGGATTTTTAGGCGCTGGAGTTATCTTCGTGCAGCGTCAAGAACTCACTGGTTTGACGACAGCTGCAGGTCTGTGGGTTGTTGCGGGCATTGGAATGGCCTGCGGCTACGGATTTTATACAATTGCAACATACGTTACATTTCTTATGTTGTTGGTATTTGAGGTCATGTGGTATATCGAGGAGCATTTTATTCGCCTTGATCGTTCCGAGATAAAAAAAGAATCAATTACAGATTCAAGAAAACATAAACAGCACAATGA
>DIZR01000094.1:6665-9829 GCA_002429425.1 Patescibacteria group bacterium UBA6023 | reverse complement strand
GCACAATGAAGATGAAGGTTAAAAAAGCAGTCATTGCGGTCGCAGGTAGTGGTACGCGCTTTTTGCCTGCAACCAAATCGCAACCGAAGGAGATGTTGCCTATTGTCGATAAGCCTATCGTGCAGTATGTCGTTGAAGAAATGGTAGCGGCAGGTATCGAAGATATTATTCTTGTAACTAAGTGGGACAAAAAAACACTGGAAGATCATTTTGATCGTTCGTTTGAGCTTGAACATTCACTTGAACAATCGGGAAAGCTTAAACTATTGAGTGATATACGACGTATCTCATCAATGGCGAATTTTATTTATGTTCGACAAAAAGGTCCATATGGTAACGGGACTCCGATTCTTTCAGCAGCAAATCTTATTAAAGATGAACCGTTTGTATTTGCATGGGGCGATGATCTTGTTCTTTCAAAAACATCATTCACGAAGCAACTTATCGCAAGTTATAACCAAAATTTAGCTCCCGTTATTGGGGTACAAAAAGTTCCCAAAAATCATGTTGATCGCTATGGTATTGTTAAGCTCAAACAAGGAACACAAGAAATAGAGCATGTTGTAGAAAAACCCAAAATATCAGATGCACCATCGCAACTTGCACAATTTGGACGCATGATACTTACGCCTGAGGTTGTCGCAATTCTTAAAGAAACAAAACTTGGAAAAGGTGGTGAACTGTGGGTCACCGATGCGATCAGTGAATATATTCGGAGGGGAGGAAAGTTCATGGCTGAGGAAGTTCGTGATGGTACATGGCTTACGACCGGTGATCCGCTTAGTTACCTCAAAGCAATGGTCGAGTATGCACTTGTGCGTGATGATATCGGAGATGACTTTAAGGCATACCTCAAAAATCTCCCCATATAATTATGGATATTGCGATCTTTATTGTACTTATTGTTTTTTCTGCATTATTTTCTTCTTCTGAAACTGCACTTTTTTCATTACGAGAAAGCCAGGTACGATTAATGGTGAAAGGAAAGGAAAGTAATGCGCTGATTATCGCAAGGTTAAAAAACGATCCACATCGATTGCTTGCGACTATTTTGTCTGGAAATACAATTATTAATGTCGCAATTGGGTCGCTCGCGACGATAGGTGCAATAGAATATGCCGAGTCAATCGGCGTCGGTATTGCAACGGGCATAGCAACAATTGCGTTATTATTGTTTGGAGAAATATTTCCAAAATCATTTGCAATTACACACAATAAACAAGTTGCACAGTGGGTAGCGTATCCAATATTTTTTTGTTATATCATGTTTTATCCGTTTGCAAGTATATTTGTCTGGATTGAAAAAATTTTTAAGAATACAAAAAATGAATCAATGCAAAGCTCGGTGACCGAAGAGGAGATTCGCGTCATGTCCGACCTTGGATTAGAGCATGGAGAAATTGATGATAGTGAACGACAAATGATTGAAAATATTTTTAATTTTGATGATATTCTTGTCGGTAGAATTATGACTCCAAAGAATATACTAGAATCGTTGAGTGGCGATGTTCCTGTTTCACAAATAGCATATTTCGTCTCACAGTCAGGCTTTTCGCGATTCCCCGTATATGATGGAAATCAGAATAATTATATCGGATATGTACATACTAACGATGTTATGCGCGTATTAAATTCTGATGACCGCGATGAGGTAGTTTCTCAATTTGTTTCACCCTTGTCGCGTGTGTCTGAAAAACTCACTATTCAGGATGTATTTCGCAACATGACGCGAGATCGTTCGCATATATATCTTGTACATAGGGCAGATAACCAAGAAGATATTATTGGACTTGTTACTATGGAAGACGTTCTTGAAGAAATAATGGGTGAAATTGAGGATGAGGGTGATAGACGTGCAAATATACTATAAAATAATGAATATCAAGCAATAATTTTTGCCATACACCTACTTTTAATATGCTTGTATTGAAACAGATGGTTTTCCTGTGATATGAAAAATACGTGATATACTGGATATTGCACTACCATGAAACTCATACTTACCCGTATTGTAAAACTTATTTTATTGATTGTAGTATTTACTGGAGCATATCAGTGGGGGAGACCTGTTCCTGAGTCACTACTTTTTCCAAATAAGGATTATAATGTTCCTGACTCAAGTGTTCGTTTTTTTGCAGACTATACTTATCTTGATAAAAATGGAAAACGCCAGACCGAGCAGCATATTTGGGATGAAATTTTCTCACTCATAGGTGGAGCAAGACATTATATGCTCTTTGATTTTTTCTTATTTAATGATTTTCAATCAATTACACCGGAGCAAACAAGAGCATTATCAAAAGAACTCACCGATACCATTGTTCAGCGCATCAAAAGCGACGGACATATGGCAGTTATCTTTATTACCGATCCGATTAATACTGTCTATGGTGGGGTAATATCCCCACATGAAGAAACATTAAGAACCGCAGGCGTGCTTATTATTGAAACAAATCTCAATATGCTAAAGGATTCAAATCTTCTTTGGAGTGCATTTTGGAGACCATTTTTTTCGTGGACAGGAAATAATACTCAAGGAGGATGGCTCCCGCACCCCTTTCAGGAAAATGGAAAAAAAGTAACACTTCGTTCATGGGCAAGCCTCTTCAATTTTAAGGCTAATCACCGAAAAATTCTCATCGTTGATCAATCATATACAAATGAAAAGAAGATACCAACGGAAAAAATGGTTACTTTTGTGACTTCATCAAATCCTCATGATGGCTCAGGTGCAAATGGAAATGTTGGACTCGAGATACGTGATGGAATATGGAGAGATGTGATTGAAAATGAACGTCGCGTCGCGGGGATGTCGAATGAAGATATCCCTAGTTTTGATACTTCAAATATTTCGGATGAAGATGGACCGATTGCGGTTAAGTTGCTTACGGATGAGAGAATTCGTGATGCGGTAGTTGATATTTTGAATAAGTCGCAGCGTGGAGACGCGTTTGATATTGCAATGTTTTATTTAAGTGAACGTACGGTTATCAATGCACTTATCGATGCAGCGAATAGAGGAGTTACTATTCGACTAATCTTAGACCCAAATAAAGATGCATTTGGATTTGTTAAAAATGGTATTCCCAATAGACCCGTTGCAAAAGAGTTAAAGAGCAAAACAGGTTCCGCAATCGATATTCGTTGGTGTGATACTCATGGTG
>DIZR01000094.1:1848-6613 GCA_002429425.1 Patescibacteria group bacterium UBA6023 | reverse complement strand
GGGTGTGATACTCATGGTGAGCAATGCCACGCAAAATATTTTTCAGGTCATACCGCAACATCGATCTTCATGATTGTTGGTTCGGCAAATTTTACAAGGAGAAATATTGATGGGTTTAATCTTGAGACGAATATTATCGCATCATCAAATGTGCCATTTACTGCGTGGAGTGATGGTGAAAAGTATTTTGATCGTTTGTGGTCAAATAAAAATGGAACATTTACTACTGAGTACAAAACATATGAGGATGATACGATGTGGAAAAGTTGGATGTATCGTATGATGGAGCGTACGGGCATGAGTACCTTTTAGAAAGTGAAATAAATCTTGTGCTATAATTATTTTTTATGAAGATACTTATTAAATTATCGGGCGAAAGTTTAAGTGGATCCAATCGAGAACCCAGTAGGGAATATGACGAGCCAACATTAAGTAATATTGTTGAGCAGATTAGATCCTTGCAACAGTCTGGTCATCAGATTGCTTTGGTTGTTGGTGGGGGAAATCTCTTTCGTGGACATCAACTAACCGGAAAACTTTCAATAGAACGCCCAACCGCAGATTATATTGGTATGCTTGCAACAGTGCAGAATGCACTGGTGCTTCGAGATTATTTTGAATCAAAAGGTGTTGAAACGCGCGTTTCCTCTGCGATATCGATGCCACAAATTTGTGAAGGATATATTCCTAAACGTACATTACGTCACATGAATAAAGGAAGAGTAGTTATTTTTGCCGCGGGACTTGGTGTGCCATATTTTACTACCGATTCATCTGCCGTTCAACGTGCACTTGAAATGAAAGCGGGAATTCTTATTATGGCAAAAAATGGTGTGAATGGACTTTATACTGGAGATCCAAGAATCGATAGTGGTGCAACTTTTATTAAAGAAACAACGGCAAGTGAAGTGCTTGAGAAAAATCTTAAGGCAGCTGATCAATCTGCGGTTGCGCTTGCCAAGGAGCACGGACTGCTTATAAAGATTATTGCAGTTTCCGATATCGCCCAGGCTCTAGATATAAATATTGGTTCAGTCATTAAACCCGAATAATTTACCTTTCTATGGATACTGATATTGAGCGAGCAACAATGATAATTCAAAATGGTGGAGTGGGAGTGCTTCCTACCGATACGCTTTACGGCCTTGTCGGTTCAGCCTTCGACGTTGATGCGGTTGATCGTATATATGATCTCAAGCAACGAAGTCCCGATAAGCCATTGATTGTACTTATTTCTGATGTAGCGCAACTCGAGCAATTTGGGGTTATCATCTCAGACGCTCTAACAGAAAGGTTGCGGACATATTGGCCAGGTCCTTACACAGTTATTCTCCCAACGATTGATGACCAATTTGAATATCTCCATCGTGGAACGAGTAATATTGCATTTCGACTTCCTGATGATGAGCAACTCATCGAGCTTATTTCGCAAACTGGTCCCATTGTTGCACCATCAGCAAATGTTGAGGGTACGCCACCAGCTGTAAATACAATCGAAGCCAGATCGTATTTTGGTACTGATGTTGATTTTTATGTTGAAGGTGAAGATTTGCACGGAAAACCTTCAACAATTATTTCATTTGATGGTGACGAGGTGGTTATTGAGAGAAGTTGAGTTTTTTCAGGAAAATTTTGCGCCACATCAAAGACCAGCTATACTATGCAAATTATGTCTACAATGATCTCATCTGAAGAAATTCGCAGACGTTTTCTTGAATTTTTTAGGAAACGCGAGCACACCATCATTCCATCAGCATCGTTGGTGCCTGAAAACGACCCGTCAGTACTTTTTAATACTGCAGGCATGCAACCGCTAGTACCGTATCTTCTTGGTGAGGTGCACCCAGGAGGCGCGCGACTTGTAGATAGCCAGAAGTGTGTGCGCACCGTTGATATTGATGAGATCGGTGACAATACTCATGCAACCTTTTTTGAAATGTTGGGAAATTGGTCACTTGGAGATTATTTTAAAAAAGAGGCAATTACGTGGAGTTTTGAATTTCTCACTTCTACTGACGAGGGTCTCGGGCTTGATCCATCACGCCTGTATGTTAGCGTTTTTGGGGGAAATACGGATGCACCGAAGGATGAAGAATCGTATGCGATATGGAAGAAACTCTTTGAGGATGCAGGGGTAACTGGTGAGCGCATTTATTTTATGACTGCTGACGCAAAAGGGAAGGAGCCAAACTGGTGGAGCGCGGGGGATAATGGTCCGTGTGGTCCGGATTCGGAGATGTTCTACGATATCACGGGCACACTCACTTCTGGAATGACCAAAGAAGAATATATGTCTGCAGATGATTGTCAGGACGTTGTGGAGATATGGAATGATGTGTTCATGGAATACCTTAAAAAGGATGGTAAGGTCGTCGCGAAGCTTGCGAAACGAAATGTTGACACCGGTTCAGGGCTTGAGCGTGTCACGATGGTTGTGCAGGGAAAGAAAAATATTTTTGAAACGGACCTGCTCGAACCTCTCGTTAACCTGGCAACTACACTTACTGTTGATAAACGGAAACAACGCATCATCGCAGATCACATGAGGACTGCAATTTTTCTCATCGCTGATGGTGTGCGCCCGTCGAATACTGATCAAGGGTATGTATTGCGTCGCCTATTGCGTCGGGCAATTATCGCTACTGAGGTAAATGAGATTACTCCCGATATGGTGGAATCAATAGTCCGTATCGTTGGAAAACTTTATGGGACGCATTATACGAATATTGTTACAGAAAAAAATAATATCATAAACGTTATCAATAGTGAGGCAACAAAGTTCGGACATACACTCTCACAGGGGCTTAAAGAATTTGAGAAACACAGCCATGCGAGTATTTCAGGAAAGGTGGCTTTCGATCTATTTCAAACATTTGGTTTTCCATATGAAGTAACTGCGGAAATCGCAAAGGAGCGTGGAATTTCAATTGATGAGAAGGAATATAAAACAGAATTAATAAAGCATCAGGATCTTTCGAGGCAAGGTTCGGAGCAGAAGTTTAAAGGTGGGCTTGCTGATACGAGTGAAATGTCGGTGAAGTATCATACTGCGACACACTTGCTTCACGAGGCACTTCGCCAGGTGCTCGGTGAACATGTATTACAAAAGGGTTCAAATATCACACCCGAAAGACTCCGTTTTGATTTCTCGCACGGAGAGAAGATGTCTGATGAACAAAAAACAAAGGTGGAGAAAATCATCAATGACATCATTACAGAAGGATTACCTGTTATTCGTGAGGAGGTGAGTTATGATGAAGCTCGCGCGCGAGGGGCAATTGGGGTATTTGATGCAAAATATGGTGACATTGTGAGTATTTATACCGTCGGACAATCAGGGAAGCGTGGTGAAGCAAAACTCTTTTCGCTGGAGTTCTGCGGTGGACCACACGTCAAGAATACGAACGAACTGGGTAAATTCAAAATAGCTAAGGAGGAAGCCTGTTCCGCAGGTGTCCGACGCATCAAAGCAACCCTGTCCTAAAATCACTTCACCTACTTTGTTAGTAAAATTTTTCACTCTTGCAATGTACGGGCAAGTACATTTTCGTCGTAAAAACTTTTACTGCCTCATATCTAAAATAATTTGAAGACAGGGTGTGGTGCTTGAATAGTGCCATATTGCGCACATGAAGACCAACTCACAGTGTAGTGGGTTTTTGTTTGAGAATTAAATGGTATAATTTTTGTATGGATTTATTTCGTCGTAACACAAATAGTGGGCAACATTTTATTGTTGTATTTGATATTGGAAGTGCATCCATTGGGGGTGCATTCGTAAGTATCACTCCATCACAACAACCAGAGATTATTTTTACTATCCGGCGAAATATCCCTTTTCAGGAAAAATTAAATTTTCAACGTTTTCTTGATTCAATGATCACTACACTCGAGGAAATGTTTGAGATAATGCAGAAGTCCGGAGGTGGTGTACGTGTCGATCAGGCCTTCTGCATACTTGCTTCACCGTGGTATGCTTCGCAGACTCGATTGGTTCACTATAAACAGGAAACACCATTTATTGTGACGCAAAAAGGTCTAAACAAATTAATTGAACGAGAGATCGGTCTTTTTAGGGAATCAAAACTCTTCGCTCATTCGAAGGTCGGTGGCACCCCTCCGGAAATAATGGAGTCAAAAAATATCCAAATGAAACTGAATGGATATGAGGCGAGAGATCCATATGGGAAAAATGTTTCTGAACTAGAGATTGCGCTCTATATCAGCATGATTCCTTCAAATATTTTTTCTTCCATCAATGAATCAATAGTAAAGTTTTGGCATGTTCCACCTGTGCACTTTTCTTCATTTTCATTTACCGCATTCGATACGATACGTGACATCTTCGTTGAAGAGAGTTCATTTTTGTTTATTGATATTTCTGGTGAAGTCACCGATATTTCACTTGCAAAAAATAATGTTTTACTTGAATCAATATCATTTCCCGCTGGTAAGAATTCTTTGATTCGCGCCATAGTCAAAGATATGCACACGAGTCCCACTGCTGCGATTTCGGAAATGAATATGTATCTTGAAGCAAAGTCTACTCTTGAACACGGAAGGCAAATCGAAGAGATTCTCACAAAGGAAATAAAGGAATGGAAACTTTTCTTTGAAGATGCTCTGTCACAATTTGCTATTCAGTTTCCAATTCCACGGACTATATTTTATACTGCAGATGCAAATGTATCGGAGTGGTTTGAAGATGCAATAAAGAATGCGGACTTTTCTCGATTTTCGCCAGAAGATGGCAAATTTGCAGTAA
>DIZR01000094.1:0-1727 GCA_002429425.1 Patescibacteria group bacterium UBA6023 | reverse complement strand
TTTATCAAAGTGCTTGAACCTGATTTCCAAGATCCATTTCTTGCAATTGAAACTATTTTTGCAAATAAATTTACCTCTATAAAAAATAAACAATAATACATATGCGTAAATATTTAATTCAAGACATTACTCCTCCAGGTAAAAAACACGTAACTCATCCACATAAAGCAAAGACTGTGCATGATGTGGATGGGGAATCTCCAAAAAAATCCCATCCGCACCCCGTGCATATTGCAGATAAAAATACTCATCATACAGGGCATACTCCGGTAAGGAAGAGTTTGCATGAAGAGGAAATTCCCGTATCTGTGGGTAATGAAGATATCGAGATAACGCACATTCCTCCTCCAGTATTCATTGATACTCAAGCATCAATGAATGATATATCACCCAAAAATGAGTCCGTGGTGGGAAACAGTGAACATCTGGATCCAAGAACCATGCTCGTCGACAAGATCATTGAGGTATCACCAAAGATAGAAGAAAAAAATATTTCCCATACTCCTTCATATTTTAATGATGCAATTAATTCTGAGCTACCACAAAGGATGTGGCATTCCAGTGATAATAAGCAAACAGAATCATCTCACGCTCCCTTTTCCTCAATGGTTCGTTCAAAGGGATTGCCAAATGGATTATTAAAAAATTCAATCACCCCTTGGAAAGGATGGATACCATGGATTATGGGAATAGTGATTATTGCAATTTTGGGGATTACTGGACTGAATTATTATTCAGGAGTAGATATTCTTATCATTCAAAAGCATGACAGTATTCCAATGGATGAAAAAATTACTGTTGTAAAAACTCCTATGAGTGACGAATTGTCATATGCAATTGTCGTGGCAACAACATCGGTGTCCCGAGAAGTCAGT
Source organism: Patescibacteria group bacterium UBA6023 (assembly GCA_002429425.1). Classification (GTDB taxonomy): domain Bacteria; phylum Patescibacteriota; class Minisyncoccia; order Phycocordibacterales; family UBA6899; genus MHLP01. Next base: position 852 of record DIZR01000094.1, on the reverse strand, counting down.
GCTACCGAAGAGAAAGTAGTTACCTCGAAGGCTTCGGGTCGAATCATTATCTACAATACACAAAATGTTATTCAGCGTCTTATTCGAAATACTCGATTTCAAAGTACTGCTGGAAAAATTTATCGAATTAATGATTCAATCAATATTCCCAAGGCAACAATGACGAGCGGAAAACTAATCCCTGGAAATATTGCCGTAGTCGTTTTTGCTGATGAAGCCGGTCCTGATTATAATTCAGCCCCATCTGATTTTACTGTACCGGGATTAAAAGGATCAAAAATCTTTGACATGGTATATGCGCGCGGGCAAGGAGCGATATCTGGTGGAGCATCTGGTACAACGAAAAGTGTTTCCGATCAGGATCTTAAGCAGGCAAGTGATGATCTTCGTGTACAACTTGAGACAAAATTACGCAGCGAAGTTCGTTCATCGATTGCATCATGGGCAACTAAAATAAGCTATGACTCCGGAGTCGTTGTTGAGCTTGGCGATGTGACGCTCCCTAGTGTGCAATCATCTGCTTCCGATAAGGCAGTTGTGAGTCAGGAAGGAACTATCTATCTTGTGACTTTTGATCGTCAGGAGCTTACTAATGCGATTGCGAAGTCACTCATACCAACATTTAAGGGAGAACCTGTTAGCATCAGTAATATCGATGGTCTTCAGGTGGAAATGCCAAAAATGACTGGAGAGGAGCTTATGGCGAGTGAAAAGCTTACGATAGCACTGAAAGGAACTCCATCACTCGAGTGGGCAGTAGATAAAGGAGTAATTAAGAATGCCATACTGGGAATTTCCAAAAAAGACTTTAATTCAGTAATGAAGCAATTTCCTACAGTTGAACGCGCAGTA
>DIZR01000086.1:6007-6218 GCA_002429425.1 Patescibacteria group bacterium UBA6023 | reverse complement strand
CCGAAGAATTCATGATTGATTCTGGATTCCTCGAAGTAGGGAAGGACGAGACAGTTATTCTTGTATAAAGCACTTTAATTTCAAATTTTACATAGAACTGTCGTATGTAACTACATAATTACCCATAGTTTTTCATGGATAATCCTAGCCAGAAGGTATTTTTTCTGTTACAGTCTTGGAAGTTCATTTTCCTGGAGGAAGCGGACAGAAA
>DIZR01000086.1:4005-5900 GCA_002429425.1 Patescibacteria group bacterium UBA6023 | reverse complement strand
GACGCATAGAGCGTACTTGTTTTATTTTATACGATTGGGTAGTTCCGGATAAATTATTACATCTATGATGCAGTCATTATTTATATCAAAGGGGAAGCGTGGGTTTTATAAAAAAATATGGGCAGGACTTCTAATGCTCTCTCTTAATCTCTCACTCGGTGGCGTAGGAACGATATTTCTTACTTCAAACATTGCGAGTGCTATTGCGCCATCAAATACTGGTTTTGTTACCGCCAATCAGACGGTTAGCTTAAATAGCGTTGATAATCCAGATAATGCATGGGCAGTGAATAACGGTCATGCGGTATTTAGTGCTGCTACTGATATTGCAGAATATGGATTTCCTGCTCTGGACATTTCTTCCGATGCCACTATTGAAGGTATTGAAATCTCCGTAACAAGTAGGACAAATAAAGAAGATAAACCTCGCCATCTTACTGTCGCGCTTTGGAATTCATCTGACAGTAACCCCGATGCTTTTACCTCTACAAAAACAGCATCGTCAACCACCTCTACCTCCACTCAATCACTCGGTGGCGCAAATGATAAGTGGGGAAAAAATTGGATAGCGTCAGATTTTGCTGATGAAACTTTTAAAATTAAAGTTGGAGCACTTACTGCGAATAATGGGAGTCAAGCATTTCTTGATTTGATTCAAATAAAGGTTTATTACAGTGTTCCTCAGTATTCACTTACAACAAATACAGTGGGTTCAGGAAAAATTGAGTCAACAACAGGAATCTCCTGTGGGATGGGTGGTTCGGTGTGCGATAAGACATATGATCATGGTACATCAGTGACACTTACCGCAACCTCTGATACTAATACTATATTTACTGGATGGACAGGCGCGTGCGGTGAATATGGAACAGCATCAACGTGTACAGTAACGATGGATGAAAACAAAGCCGTTTCCGCATCATTTAAACAAACTGAAATGAAGCCACAGCCAGAGCGCTGTGAGGATAATACCTCCACGATGACGCGCACTTCAACTACGACCGATGTGCACGTGGGTTCTGCAACAGGACCATTCGCTCCTGCCGTAACTTTTATCCATAGTGCATGGACAGCATCAATTCCCGGAGCAACGTGGATTTGGAGTGAGGATCCGATTTCGAGTACAGTGAGTGATCCTGTTGAATCTTTTTTTGATGTGTTTACTGTAGATGGAACTCCAACAGGAGGAACTCTTATTATTGCGGGGGATAATACATTTGAAGCATATCTCAATGGTACAAAGATTATTGAGGACACATCAGGTGCAACGTTTGGTGGAGCAGTCTCTACTTCAACAGGCTCGTTACTTGTCAGTGGTCAAAATACACTTGAGTTCCGTGTGAAAAATTTGGGTGTTGGTGAAACACATATAAATCCTGCTGGACTGCTCTATAAGTTGACTATTAATAAAAATGCGTGTGAGCCAACACCTCCTGCGCCAGTATGTGACCCAACAATAAATCTTCTTCAGAACGGGGGATTTGAGGCACCAGCAGTCAGTAGGTGGGACATTGTTCCATTCACTAATTCCGCACTCAAATGGCTCGGTGAATTTGTGAATCCGCAAAATACAGATCATCTTGGACTTGAACTTCAAGCTAGTGCTGCAGGGACTCCTGCAGAGGGTCGTCAACTTGCGGAACTTGATGGGTATCACCCAACAAAAATTTGGCAGAATATCACCACCATCCCAGGATACGACTATGCACTTACATTTAAGTATTCTCCACGACCGGGCACGGTACTCGGGAATAATGTGCTTGAGGTGCGCAAGGATGGCGTTGCACTTGGTGCACAGATCTCACGTGGAAGTACGACGGGAGATACTGAATGGTCAGCAGAATCACGTGCATTTACTGCGATAGGGAACGCGACAAAGATTGAGTTTGCTGATG
>DIZR01000086.1:706-3887 GCA_002429425.1 Patescibacteria group bacterium UBA6023 | reverse complement strand
TCTTGATGATACGAAACTGAGTTGTGTTGGTCCGCATATTCCAAAAGTAACCGTCGTCGCAACAAAAATTATTTGTGACAAAGAATCTGATCTCCCTGATTGGAGTGGAACGGGGCATGTCATTAATAGAGAAACCGCACAGGCATACGTTGATGCAAGTGATGGAAAATGCAAAATTGACCCAACCTGGAAGTTTCAGTGGGCACCTACTACTGCAGAAAATCCTGGTGATAATACTGGCGAGGCGTCAGGATGGAACACGTTCGCATCTTCTACAATAATCACCCTTGGAGAGATGACTTCCGTGTGGGTACGTGAAGTATATAATTCTGCGTATGTAGCATTTACCGGTATTGACGACATAAATAAGATAAGTGCGGAAATGTACTGTAATGGTGACGTTGTGCACTATGATAATCTTGATTATGCTCGTGGACTTACCGACGGAGGAACGGTTTACTGTGTAGCATTTAACGCACTGAAACCGGTTATTGAAGAACCTATAGACGTTTGCCCAAATATTGATGGTGTTCAGTCGGTTATTCCGGAGGGAATGCAACTTGATGGTGAGGGGCAGTGCATTAAAAAAGAACAGGATGATACTGCAACACTCACCGTTATCAAGCATGTGGTCAATGATAACGGTGGAACAAAACAGGCAAGTGAATTTACTTTGCGCGTGAATATTCCAGTAGAGGAAGAAAACTTTGGCATGAACACACTCATTGACTGGTTTGTGCCGAAGACAGCATATGCAATGATAAGTAAACTATTTGCGCCCGCAAATTTCTCCGGAAATGAGGAGGGTACTACGGTCTACTTCCATAAGTCTACAAACTATAACGTTACTGAGGATCAGCACACTGGTTACACAACAACCATGAGCGAGGATTGTACCGGCACTATTGCGCTCGGTGAGCACAAGACGTGTACGGTGACGAATGATGATATTGCTCCTCCAATCACAACGGGAGGAGTTGGAAGTTCAACCTATGATTACTGGGGTTGCACCAATCAGGCAGCATCAAACTTTAATCGTCTCGCAAATCGCAATGATGGAAGTTGTCAGCTTCCTCCTCCGCCATCAATAATAACAACGAGTAAACCGGCAACGACAACATCTGAAAAACCTAAGGGGGAGGTACTCGGTGCGTCAACAGTCGTAGAACCAACAACCCCTACACAATGTACAGAATATCTTCATGATTATCTTAAAATGGGAAAGAAGAATGATCCTCGGGAAGTAAAACTTCTCCAGTCATTTCTAAACGATACACTCGACGCAAAACTTCCTGTGACGGGATTCTTTGGGAATCTTACGAAGAATTGGGTGAAGAAATTTCAGAAAAAGTATTACGCTGAAATTATTATGCCATGGCTTGATGCGGGATATAAGGGTAGAGATATTCAAGAGGGAACTGGTAATGTCTTTCAGACAACGAAACGCCAAATCAATCTCATGAAATGTACGACACTAAATATTCCAATGCCCGATCTTTCGACGGAGATCTAAATCCACCATGTCTTGCGAAAAACCCCCAATAGGGGGTTTTTGCGTTGTGTATGATCTATTGTGTGAAGATGAAAAATGTGATATAATCTTTTAATGCTTAAGTGGATACACCTTCACTTTATCCCTTCCGAGGCGAATGATCATCAGCCTCATTTTTTGCGGCTTCGTATAGTACTTGGATTACTTGTAATGATGGCGCTTCTCCAAGCGGCATATCTTTTAGGTACCGCATTTGTTTTACCCAAGAGTGCAAACTTTGCGGCTATTTTTGCTTCAGTTCTTGTTGATCAGACAAATTTTGAACGCAATGCTGATAGTCTTGGTGCACTTACGATAAATCCTCAACTTGAGGTTGCGGCAAGGCTCAAGGCGGAAGATATGGCATCGAAAGGATACTTTTCTCATAATTCACCTGATGGTAAAACTCCGTGGTATTGGTTTGAAAAGGCTGGTTATAATTATGCGGCTGCAGGAGAAAATCTCGCAGTAAATTTTACCGACTCACGAGATATCACCGAGGCGTGGATGCACTCACCTTTACATCGTGCAAATATCTTAAATGGAAATTACACAGAGATTGGCATCGCTACGGTACAAGGAATCTACAAGGGAAAGAGTGCAATATTTGTTGTGCAGGAATTTGGTCGTCAATCAATTATCGCGCGTCAACTGAATGCTGCGTCATCAACAGTGAGTTCGCTTACCGAATTAATAACCGATGCAACGAGTCCCATCACGACAGAGGTTTCTCCACGAACGAAAGTTCAGTTGATAAAATCGACGACAACAGCAACATCAAGAGTAAAAACATTCATACAACCAAAAATTGCTAATATAAAACCTATTGCGCAAGCAGAAATGCCAACTACCACAGCGGTCGCTGGTGTCGAAACACAAAAGCTCGATATTCAGGAAAGTTCTTTTGCTGAGACTGTCGTACCAAAACCACCTGAACCTACATCGATGGAAGTTTTCCTTGCATCACCTCGTCATATAACTACCACAATTTATATCGCACTCTTTGTACTTCTCACACTTGCGTTAAGTTCTGCAATCCTTATTAAGATACATATTCAACATCGACGCATCATTTTGAATGGGATAATACTTCTTACTGTAATAACTATTTTGATAGTACTCAATGCGGTGTTCGAATTTTCACGTGGCGTAGTGTAGTAAAAGTGATTATATCTGGGTAACATAGTATAAAAAATAATACACTTCAGTACCTGTTGCGTTTGTATATTAAAGAATGTATTCTATGAAAAGTTGATCAACTGATATGAAAAGGAAATACATGTTTACAGATGTGCAATCGATACAAAATGCGTATATCGGAAGATTGGGCACGAAGGAATTCATTCCACTTGCGATTATCATCATTGTGGTGCAATTGCTTGCGACATTCTTTCTTATCAATCCTCTGGCAATACTGCTCGGATCCTTTGGGATGCTTGCATCAACAGTAATCGTGCTTGCATATTCATTTGCAACATTTCACGTCTTCGTGCGACGTCTTCATGATATCGGACAATCAGGCTGGTGGGTTATGGTCATGTTCATTCCGTACGCGGGACAGCTGTTGAGTTTACTTTTGCTTATCTATCTTGGATATAAACAAGGAGATACGCATACAAATCATTACGGAAGTCACATGTCAGCAAAACG
>DIZR01000086.1:0-540 GCA_002429425.1 Patescibacteria group bacterium UBA6023 | reverse complement strand
AACGTGGACTTACTGAAGCATTCTTTAATACATAGTCATTCATCCAAAATTCACATTCCAAAATGTGAATTTTTTTGTATAATAAAAATATGAGGAATAAAAAAATGCTTGAGTATATTGTCTCTGAACGTGCACGAGGAATATCTGATGAGGATATAAAAAAAGCATTCGTAGCAAAAGGGTGGACAAAAAAACAAATAGCATTTCTTTTTGCTCCACCAAAAATAAAGATTAACTGGACAACATATTTTATTGGAAGCTCGCTATTTCAGGGCCGAATGAATAATGTGCATTTTTCAATTATCTTCATTGTTGGCGTATTTCTTAATTTCATGTACCTTCACACGGATAGTATATTATTCAAAATGGTTGCATTAATGCTACTTTTTATTTTTGGTATTGGTGTGGGCATACGACGATTTCATGATCTTAATAGGAGTGGGTTATGGGTGCTCACACTCTTTATTCCGATTATTGGTTTGTTGATTGGCTTGTATTTGTGTTACAAAAAAGGAGATGAGGGGGTAAATACATATGGTC
>DIZR01000095.1:21203-22848 GCA_002429425.1 Patescibacteria group bacterium UBA6023 | reverse complement strand
GGCACAGACATGACGGGAGGCCCGCTTACTGAGGGTATTGTAATGGAGTTTACTCCATATATGAATGCACTTAAGGAAATTGGTGAAAATTATGCCGTTGTTGAGCCGGGAATGTTCTATCGTGACTTCGAGAAAGCAACGCTTGCAAAGGGTCTCTTACTACCAAGTTACACTGGGTCAAAGGATCTCTGTGCGGTGGGTGGGATGGTTGCCAATAACTCCGGTGGAGAGAAGACCCTTACTTATGGTAAAACCGAGCGTTATGTAAAGACTCTCCATGTTGTACTATCGGATGGAACTCAGATCGAGCTAAAAAAATTGACACTTGCTGAACTAGAAGAAAAGAAAAAGCTTAATACCCTAGAGGGTGAGATTTATCGTAAGATGCATTCGTTATGTGAAGCAAATTATGATCTACTGGCACGTGCAAAACCTAATGTGACAAAAAACTCAGCAGGATACTATCTTTGGAATGTGTACAACAAAGAGGAAGGGACATTTGACCTTTCGAAGCTCATCGTTGGTTCGCAGGGGACACTTGGGCTTATTACTGAGATTACATTTACACTCATTCGTCCCCATCCGTATTCTCGTCTTGTGGTACTTTTTCTTGATGAGATGCAAACGCTCGCGACAGTCATTCATCGCGTACTCAAATTCAAGCCAGAAAGCCTAGAGTCATACGATGATCATACGTTCCGCTTTGCTATACGACTGTTTCCGATGATTATGAAGCGCATGAAGGGCTCTGCCATCTCACTTCTTTTTCGTTTCTGGCCCGAATTTAAGACAGTCATAACCGGAGGAATACCAAAATTTATTCTCCTTGCGGAATTTACTAGTGAAACAGAAGAAGGAGCAACAGAAAAGGCAACGTTAGCGCTTGAGGGGCTTCGTGCACATGGATATCGTGTACGACTGACGAAGAATGCTGCTGAGGCGGAAAAGTATTGGATTATAAGACGAGAAAGTTTCAATCTACTTCGTCAGCAGTTAAAGACCGTCCGTACCGCACCTTTTGTTGATGATTTTGCAGTACATCCTGATGATCTTCCGAAATTTCTCCCTGAATTGTATACGATACTTGATCAATATGATCTCACCTACACGATAGCGGGACATATGGGGGATGCAAATTTTCATATCATTCCTCTTATGGATCTTTCAAAATCGGATACAAAAAAAATCATTACTGAGTTAATGGATAAAGTATACAAACTCGTACTCAGTTACCATGGGACGATTACTGCAGAACATAATGATGGATTGATTCGTACCGCATATCTTAAAATGATGTATGGGGATGAGGTGTATGCACTTTTTGAAGAAACAAAGAAAATATTTGATCCTCAAAATATATTTAATCCTGGTAAGAAGGTGAATGGTAACCTTGATTATTCCTTTGATCATTTTGTGCATGGGAATGTGCTCTAATGACTCATAGATATAATATGGTAGAGAATAATACTTAATAAAGAGATTTTACACAGAACATTCTCTCGCTAGGTTTTATTATATAAAAAAGTCGAGCGTTGTGCTCGACATTTCATCATTCACCTGCGGTTATAGTTTCTTTGGGGCTATATGAAATTAACTTCGCAATCACTTTCTGGCGACGAGTGATATATATTACACGATCATTTTC
>DIZR01000095.1:12300-21123 GCA_002429425.1 Patescibacteria group bacterium UBA6023 | reverse complement strand
GAAGAATTGACCCCATATCTTTTTTTAGTTCAGTCACTGATATGCCAATTCTTTCACCACTTTGTAATTTCTTAATAATGTCAGGTGTTTTGGGTGCACTCATCTCATTGGACTCCCGATATCTACTCTCTCTAGGTTAAAGACTAGCGAACTACGCTTGCCTGGTCAAATCAATCGCAAATTATTTTAATTAGTCGACGTGGCCCGAGTCGCTGACTGCTTTGTTGATGTTGCATGTGCGGAGCTCAACTCAGGAATAAGAGCTTCAATTTCTTCTCGAGTTTTGAACCCGTAATATGGCTTACGGTTGATGATGAGTACGGGAAATTTGTCTTCAAGCTTGTATATCGATTTAAGTGTCTCAATCGCTGATAGTCCAAGATTATAGTCAAACGAATATATATGGAGCGTATCATAGTCTTTGCGCATGGACGTAAGTACATATCCCATCTTTTTACAATCATCACAATTTCCAGAATTCGAATAAAAATAAATTATTGAGAGTGGTTTTTCTCCACACTGTTTTGCGCGTTCACGGAGCAAAAGGTAATCCTTGACCTGAAGGAGAGAATAATATTTTTTGAGGTTTATCACCTCAGTATCCTCGGCCCCACGTTGTTCCTCCATGTATGCGAGTCGATCGGTCAGTTTATTTATCTCATTGATAAGCAGTGAGTTTCCACTTTGATCAGAGTCGCAGGAGACGTCTGAAAGAAGTGCATATTGAATTTCTGATTCAAGGATATTTTTTCCGATATTGTCCTCGATCGCTTTCACTTGAGCGATGCGTTTATTGTAAAGATAGTCAGAAAGTAAAAATATAACCGCAAAAATGCCGAGTGTTATAAAGAAAAGAATAATATATTTTTTTGTACTAAGATGTTGTTGCATATGAATTTTTTGTTTATCGCCATCGGGCTTCTTTGGCGCTCACAAGATTGAATAGTGACCGCACGAGCCAGAATGGTGCAATGAGACCATATAATAGCAGAAAATAAAGAATATCTCTTGTGAGGGTAAATCTGTTTAGTACCATGCGTGTCCCCATTAATACGAAAAAAATTGTCGTAAAGAGTAGACTGTATACAAGAAGGCGCTGAAATTCAAGATTGAGCGAGAACCATTCAAAGTGTGGCCAGCGTCCGGGAAGGTGAAATCCAAGTGCACTATATTCAAGGTACTTCTCATGTGCGAGATGTGCAAGGCTTCGAACGTATATGATACTGAAAAATAGCGCAATAAATATTGAAAAAAAAGCAAACGGCATCGTGAGCATCCCAAGGTTACCATATTGCTTATTAAAAAACATATGACGATAGCTAAAGAATGCATTTTTAAGGAAACCAGAAACCCAGCGTACGCGTTGCTTATAGAGTGCGGAAATTGTTTTTGGAGAAACGGTGTACACAAGTGCGGTATGCGCGTTCTCAATCCTCATTCGATGTGATTGAATGCGGAGTGCCATTTCCATGTCCTCGGTATTGTATCCGTGCACAAATCCTCCAATGGTAGCAAATATATTTCTTCTATATATAGAAAATGGCCCAGGTGTCACATAGAGGCCGTTGATACGACTAAATACCTTTCTGGTAAATTCCCCAATCATGTACTCCGCTGCTTGAACGCGACGGAGAATATTGTCCGGGTTATGGATCTGAACGGACGGAGTGACTGCCATGACCTCGAGGTTATCGAAGTAAGGAATAATTTCTTCAAGCGCATCTGACGCCACATAGGAGTCCGCATCAAGACAGCCAATAAAATCAGACGTTGCATGGGCAAGTCCGAGATTAAGTGCAGTAAATTTCCCCCCATTTTCTTTTGTAAATACACGTATTTGGGGATGTCCTTCAAGACGTTTGGCAACTTCGAGCGTATTGTCGGTCGATCCATCATCAATAATGAATATGGTTAATTTATCTTTTGGGTATTCAAGATCAAGCAATGAGTGAATAGTTCCAAGAATCGTCTCACTCTCATTCCAGGCGGGAACAATGATGGTGACGGTAGGGTACTTTCCTGGCATTCGAGATGCACGTGGATGGGCATTGAACTCTTCCTTATCTTCAAAATAGGTGACAAGCATAAAAACCTCAAAGTACATGGTGAGAAAAAGAAGAATGTAGATAGGGAGTGTAAGAAAATTGTCCATATTTTGAAGTATATCATTCAGGTAATCAGCGTTTCCGTCTATAATGCTATTGAAAAATATCTATAATTGAAGCCATATGTTGTATATTTTGTAGACTCACTGCTCATTGTCTATCGGTGTAAATATGGTCAAAATCTTGTTTCGCCCTTATTTACCAACAATAATAGTGAAATATTACAACATCTGCATATCAATGTCAAACCATTTCAAATAAAAAAAATATAGATGCTAAAAATTACTTTTTTATTATTAGGTAAAAATATGTTGTAAAATATGAATATATTTTAATGTGGAGAATGATGGTTGCCTCCAAAACTCACATATGTACAATTGCCAAGTACGAGTTGAGGTGACCAAACATATTGACTTTTTAATTATTTATGATATAATTATAAAACTATGAAGGTGAACAACTCAGAGGGTAAGAGTAAACACTAATATATACAAAAAATGAACTCAATGATACAAGCTAATGATGTCTATGGTGAACAGGGTGGGTCACGGAGACCCATTCATCAAATTTTTATCGTATTACTCTTTCTCTTGGTGGGATTCCTCCCTCAATTAGCTGCCGCAAATACTGACTACGCAAAGGATGATACTGAAAATTTTATTGCAAAGATATCAGATTCGTATGGACAGATGATTGATATTGCTGCACTTCTTCATGATTATGATTCAAAAATGATTACCGCGGTAATAGTTGTTGAATCAGAGGGTAATGAGGTTGCAGTCTCGAATAAAGGTGCAAAGGGACTTATGCAACTCATGCCCCAGACCGCAAGGGCAATGGGCGCAAAAGATCCCAGGGATCCATTTCAAAATATTCTTGCTGGAACAAAATATTTGAAACAGCTTGAAAATCGATATGGTTTTAATGATCCTAAAGAAGCTCTTGTCGCATACAACATGGGTCCATCTCGCGCAAAACGATGGTTATCCCAATATGATTCATCGGATTATGGCTATGTCAGGAAGGTTATGTATGTTTACGATATATTGGAGCAGAAGGAGTATGATAATAAACGCCTCGCTATTGCCGTAGAGAAAAGAATTGATGATGTTGCTATCCTGGAAGATTCTGCACGACCAATTATGACGAAACCCCAAAATGTTCGATTTGCCTCGCTTCCACTCACTCTTCCAAATTCGCGAAGAGACGGAATAAAAACAGAAAATTAAATATTTTGAAACCTCGCTCTTCGCGAGGTTTCTCTATTAATGATAGAATAGCACAATGATCGAGGTAAGTTATATTTCAGCACTTATTGGCGGACTTCTTACTTTTCTTGCACCATGCACGCTTCCACTTATTCCCGCGTACATTGCATTCATCAGTAGTAATGGCCATGACAAAGGATCTCGCACGTTTTCTCATTCACGATTACTTGAAAATGCACTAATGTTTGTGATAGGTTTTTCAACGGTCTTTATTTTTTTTGGTATAATTTCGGGGGCAATCAGTAAATTTTTATTTGAATATCGCCCATTACTTTCTCAAGTGGGTGGTATTATTATTATTCTTCTTGGGCTCTCTATGCTGGGTGTATTCTCGTTACCTCAGATTCGTTCTTTTATTAAATTACCAACATTTAAATTACCAGGTTACGTTGTTCCCGGAAGTAGGTTGGGGGGGTTTTTGTTGGGGTTTATGTTTGCGCTTGGATGGAGTCCGTGCTTAGGTCCAGTGCTCGGAACCATCCTTCTATTGGCTGGTGCATCCGGTACGGTGATGAATGGTGCACTTCTTCTTGCAACATATTCACTTGGTCTTGCAATTCCATTTCTTCTTGTTGCCTATCTGTACGGAAAAACATTTGTATATGTTACAAGATTACAAAAATATTTACCGATTATTTCAAGGATTGGAGCACTGATGATTATTGCCATAGGATTTCTCCTGCTTATCGGCCAATTTGGAATTCTTAATTTTTGGGCATCACAGTTGCTTGGAGGTTTACACATGGAGCGATTTGTTGAGTTTATGTGATGAATATGGCCATGCAAAAGTATTCCATTTTGGTGTTTGTTTTTTCTTTACTTTTTATTCCTCAAATACTTTTTGCGGTTGTTGTTCCTGCGGGTACTCTTGAAAATTCAATTTGGTTTTCAAAGGATCCATTTTTTGCAGGAGAACACATCACCATAAATACATTATTGTATAATTCAAGCGAATATACTCTTGAGGGGGTACTTGTGCTTTATGATGGTACATCGACGATCGGAACAAGAAATTTTGCGATAGGTAATGATGGAGCATCGACAATAATAAGTATTCCATGGACCGTCACTCGTGGTGAACATTCTTTTTCTTCAGTAATATCAAACTCATTTTTAACGAAAGGAAATATTCGGGTGAGTGACACAATCTTGAATACGAATACCAAAGAGTTAAAACGTTATGCAGATGTTCACACTGAGGATCAACACATTCCTGACGTGAAAGGCAGAGAAATACTTACTTTGAATAATAAAACTAAGTCAATCAGTACACCATTAAAACTTCCTGACGAACTACCAGAGAAAATAGTTGCACATATTCCTGATCCCATATTAAATGATACACTTCCCGTGATTAGTGGTGCCGAATCGTATCGCATGAATTCATATACACACATTGAGAAGGGTGTTAACGATACGGTGCGTGAAATTATTGCAAGAAAAAATGCATCAACAACAAAGTATGCCAATACTCACCCAAGTGGTTGGGAAATCATTCGGAGCGCGACACTGACGGGTGATGTTCTGCATTCGCCATTTGCATATGCAAAATTATTTTTCTTACTTGTTGGGCAGTTTATTGTTACGAATGTATATATTTTTTATATTTTTTTACTATTCTGTATCTACGTGTTACTGCGAATTATTTGGTCAATGATTCCCTGAGGAGTATAATTAAGAAGTGGATAAAAGAAGCTCAATAATCATTGCGGTAATTATCTTGATTGGAACCATTGGTTTTTTTATTGTTTCGTTTCAAAAATCTTCAATTGATACGGCGCAACGAGAACAGGAAGTTGCATCAACTACAGCATGGGAAAATACACCCGCAGAGCAACCGGTAAGTGTACTCATAACTCCAAAAACCATTGTCACTGCAAAACATGCATACCAAAATGGAATACATACCTTTGCGGGAGAAGTTCCACTGCCGACATCATGTCATATTCTCGAGCAAAGTATTCTTGCATCGAAGGATAAAATGCATATTTTTATCACGCTCACTTCATCAATAAAGACTAATCAAATATGTGCACAAGTGATTACTCCCGCACGATTCAAGTTGGTTATTAATGCAAAGAAAAATGCAACTGTCACAACAATATTAAATGGGCAAGAAATTACCCTCAATCTCATCGAGGCGGGACCTGACGAGAATTTGGATAATTTTGAGTTATATATAAAAGGCTAGTATTATTGCCAAATCTATCTGGAAATATGTAGAATCTTTTTCTGCTTGAAATACATTGATTCATTTGTTAGGCTAATTGTAATATGACAAAACAAACAAGACAGCTCATCATGATGCTCATAATTGGAGTTCTCATTGGTACAATTACCGTAAAGATTCTTACTAACAGACAAGCTACCATTGCGGTTAATGAATCATCGACCTCAAATGGTATGAAAACTACTGATATAAAAGACATCACCTCAACAGGTGAGACGCTTTCACAATCCAAGGGACACACTCTTCCACCGTCTATTCCACTGAATGCACGTATTGGACTAACGGTTGCTGATCAATCGCACAATACTCTCGTGCAGGTATCCGGACTAAACGTCGACGTAGTCACATGGGTTGCTATTTATGATGAACGTGATGGAAAGCCCGGTGTAATACTCGGCGCACAAAAAGTGAAACCTGGAGAAACGACCACGACAGTCGACTTATTGCGACGGGAAGGAACTACTCCAGGAATGACCTATTTTGCGGCACTTCTTCCCGATGATGGCGATGGGGTATTCGATAGGCTTACTGATCTCCCTCCATTTTCACCTGAAAAATTTGTTATCGTAGGATTCAGGGCGCTATAAAAGCTCATAAAATCTCTCTTAAAAGAAGGGAGATTTTCAGTTTGTGTATAATAAAATTATGTGTGGTACAATACGGATTAAGCAAGCGATGTCGCATCAGCGTGCTTAGCTTTCTTTAAATGAAGAATATTAAGGTACTCATGTTTGGATGGGAATTTCCACCACATAATAGTGGGGGGCTCGGTGTTGCCTGCTACGGATTAACGAAAAGTCTTTCGCGTACGAATGTCTCCGTAACGTTTGTACTCCCCAAAAAACTCGGAGGCCTTGAACATGATTTTTTAAAGATAGTTTTTGCGAATATACGTAATATTAAACTTCGTAGCATCACATCAATTATTCATCCATATATTACAGCCGAGTTATATGATGAGTATCTACTCAAAACACCGGAGCATGAACTTTATGGGCTTAATCTTTTTGATGAAGTTCGTCGCTATGGTCTCCAAGCAAGGCTCATTGCAATGGAAGAGGATTATGATGTTATTCATGCGCATGACTGGCTCTCATTTCGTGCGGGCATCGAAGCGAAACGTGTTTCAGGGAAACCCCTGGTTGTACATGTCCATGCAACTGAGTTTGATCGAACCGCAGGAAATCCCAATCAATACATTTATGAGGAAGAGCGGCGTGGACTACATGCTGCGGATTGTATCATTGCAGTTTCACAGCATACAAAGAATGTGATTGTTGAGCATTATGGAATACTCCCTGAGCGCGTAATGGTTGTGCATAATGGTATTGACCATCAAGAGCATCGTCATCATCTTCCTCTCGCGCTTGCGAACATCCGCACACAAGGAAAAAAAATAGTCCTTTTTGTTGGACGTATCACTATCCAAAAAGGTCCTGATTATTTTATTAAGGTTGCAAAACGTGTTCTTGAATATGCTCCAGATACACTTTTTGTTATTTCGGGCACTGGAGATATGGAACATCAGATAATTCGTCTTGCATCCGATCTCGGACTTGGAGACAAAATAATCTTTGCAGGATTTGTTCGTGGCGACGAATTACTGAAGCTCTATCGTGCGGCAGATTTATATGTGATGCCCTCAGTTTCTGAGCCATTTGGATTAACTGCGCTTGAGGCACTTGCAAATGGCACACCAATTCTTGTTTCAAAACAATCCGGGGTATCTGAAGTACTTACGCATGTGCTTAAGTCAGATTTCTGGGATATTGATGATATGGCAGATAAGATAGTAAACGTTGTTGGGAGCCCTGGTCTACAAGATACGCTTGGAAAACTTGGTACGAAGGATGTCGAACATGTGACATGGGAGAATGCAGCAGGGAAGTGTGTGCAAATTTACGAAGACATTATTAATCGCTCAAAATAATATGGCATCAATCTGCTTATATTTTCAAGTACATCAACCATACCGAATCAAAAAATACCGTATTTTTGATGTGGGTCATGACCATGAGTATTTCAATGATCATTCAGATCGAGATATTAATAATGAAAAAATTCTTCATAAGGTAGCGAACAAATGTTATTTACCGACAAATAAACTTATGCTTGAATTGCTTGAGAAACATCCGGAGTTTAAGATTGCATATTCGTTTTCCGGTGTTTATCTTGACCAATTAGAGCAGTATTCACCGGAAACATTAAAATCATTTCAAAAATTGGTTCAAACGGGTCGCGTTGAAATACTTGATGAGACATATTATCACTCACTCGCATTTCTCTACTCAAAGGATGAATTTGTCCGTCAGGTAGAACTGCATCGCGCAAAAATAAAAAAACTTTTCGGTGTAACGCCAAAAGTGTTCCGTAATACTGAGCTTATTTATAACAATGAGCTTGCGGTATTCGTTGAAGGAATGGGTTACAAGGGGATAATTGCTGAAGGTGCTGATCACATACTTGGTTGGAGAAGTCCAAATTTTCTTTATCGTTCACCGGGGACAAAAACTATTAAAACATTACTGAAGAACTACAAACTTTCTGATGATATTGCGTTCCGATTTTCCTCCCGTAGCTGGGCGGAGTGGCCTCTTACATCGGAAAAGTTTGCAGAGTGGATAAATCAGGTAAATGGCAATGGAAATCTTGTGAATTTGTTTATGGATTATGAAACATTCGGTGAGCATCAATGGGAAGACACGGGAATCTTTGATTTTCTGCGAGCACTGCCAGGAGAGGTATTAAAACACCCTGATAATGAATTCATTACGCCATCCGAGGCGGTAGACAAGTATCCTGTTGTTGGTGAATTTGATGCGCATAATTTTGTTTCGTGGGCAGATGTTGAACGCGACTTGTCGGCGTGGTTGTCAAATAATATGCAACACGAAGCAATTAATAGTATTTACGCGTTAGAGGCGGATGTGTTTGCGACGGGTGACGCAAAGATTATTGAGGACTGGAGAAAACTCCAGACATCAGATCACTTTTACTATATGTGTACGAAATGGTTTGCTGACGGTGATGTCCATAAATACTTTAATCCTTACGATACTCCGTATGAAGCATTCATTGCATATAATAATGTACTTCATGATCTTCGTATGCGCATAGAAGAACGTAAGAAAAAGCGAATATCAGGCAAGAGGGTTGTTGTAAAAACGAAAGTTATTGTTTCAGTTGCGAAAAAAACTCGTAATGCGGCAAAAAAGATGCC
>DIZR01000095.1:0-12195 GCA_002429425.1 Patescibacteria group bacterium UBA6023 | reverse complement strand
AAAAAGATGCCTGCTGCCCCCATCGCAACGAAAAAATCTGTTGTAGTAATAAGAAAAACCATAAAGAAAAAATAAAATTCCATTCGAGGGATATATAATGATATCCTGAATAAATTTTGGTATAATAAACGTATGGCGAAGTCTCTTTCATTTGGTAATGGTTCGATGCTTATCTGTATTGATGCGTATGCACGTGTACGTGATATTTATTTTCCATATGTCGGACTTGAGAATCATGCGGGAGGATCGAATGCACACCGTATTGGGATATGGGTTGAGAATAATTTTTCATGGCTTGATGATGGATCATGGGTTATTGAGGTGCGTTCCGATACTGCAAATACCGGACTCACTAGCGCATATTCGAGCAAACTTGAGATTGAGATTTATTTTACCGATGTATTATCTCATGAGAAGAATATATTTTTACGCAAGATTAAGGTACACAATAAAACAGATCGTGATAGGGAAATACGGATGTTTTTTAATCATCAGTTTGAGATATATCATTCTGAAAAGGGGGATACGGCATTTTATGATCCACAGAACAATACCATTGTTCACTATGAAGGAAAACGTGCTTTTCTTGTGAATGCATGGATGGATGATTATGGCTTCACCGATTATACTGTTGGGATATTTCAAATTGAGGGAAAGGAGGGTACATACAAAGACGCTGAGGATGGACTACTTTCAAAAAATACAATCGAGCATGGAAGTGTTGATTCGACGATCGGTATGACGATGCATATTTCGCGCAACAGTGTGAAGGCATTCCATTATTGGCTCACGGTTGGAACTTCCATTGATGAAGCACGTGACCTGAATTCATATGTAATAATGCACACACCGGATATGGTCATGGAATCAGTGCGTGACTATTGGAGTGCGTGGGTAGAACGTAATAAGTGGAATTTCTACGGTCTCGGTGAAAACGTTATTGATCTTTTTAAGAAATCACAATTTTTTATGCGTTCTCACGTTGATAATAACGGTGGAATTATTGCTTCAGGAGACTCAGACATGCTTCAGGGTGGTAGGGATACGTATGCGTATGTATGGCCGAGAGATGCAGCGTATGTCGCGGTTACGCTCGGATGGATCGGTGATAGGCATAGCGCGAGGAAATTTTTTGATTTTTGCAATCATGTTATAACAAAAGATGGATATTTGATGCACAAATATCGTTCCGACGAATCACTTGGGTCGTCGTGGCATGGATATGTGGTCGATGGTTATCCTGAACTTCCAATTCAGGAAGATGAAACTGCTCTTATACTCTGGGCACTATGGGAGCATTGGCTTGTGACAAAAGATCTTGATTATATTGATTCAATCTATCATTCATTTATTCAAAAGGCCGGAGTATTTCTTGCTTCATATCGTGACACATATACAGGACTTCCTAAGCCATCATATAATTTATGGGAAGAAAAGTTTGGCGTACATACATATACGGCCGCAGCAACGTATGCTGGATTAAAAGTGGCAGCAAAATTTGCTGAAATTCTCGGTAAGGAACGTAGTGAACAAAATTTTGAGAGTGTTGCAGAAGAGATGCGTATTGCAATTGTAAAACATTTATACGACCCGGAGAAGGGCTATTTTATGCGCTCCTTAACAATTGATAAGGATGGAATAATGACATTTGATAGAACGCTCGATGCATCAAGTGTATATGGAATTTTTTTGTTCGGTGTACTTCCTCCCGACGACGAGCGTGTCGTTCGAGCAGTTAATCTTACGAAAGAACGTCTTACGATAAAAACTGCAGTTGGTGGAATTGCACGATATGAGGGTGATCAATATTATCGCAAAGGTGTGGATTTTCCTGGAAATCCTTGGTTTATTACAACGCTTTGGTATACGCAATACACGATAATGATGGCGACTACCGATCATGATCTCGATCAGGTACGCGCAGATCTTAATTGGGTAGAACGTAACTCCCTTTATTCCGGAATTCTTTCTGAGCAATTAAATCCTTATACTGGTGAGCAGGTTGGCGCTGCGCCACTTACATGGAGTCATGCAGAGTACCTGCGTACGGTGATTATGTATATACGTAAACTGAAAGAACTTAATCTTATTAAGTAAAACCATAATTTGTTATGCAAAATAAATTTTTTTGCCATTATTACAATACATCACCAAGAGGTTTTGTTGACTCAGGGAGCTCCACCATGACGCTTCTCGATGAATTTCGACGCATTGCGCTTCTTCGTTCAGATAAATATGTCACACATGATGAAGTTGTACGTCTCCCTCTTGATCAGAATATTTTTGAAACGGTAAACCGTATGGCTGAAGCGTATCATACTACGCAGTTAAAATTCATTATTGTTATCGGTATTGGGGGCTCTAATCTTGGAACAAAAGCGGTATATGATGCACTGCGTGGGCAATGTGATTTTTTAAGTGAGACGCTTCCAAAAATGGTTTTTCTCGATACTGTCGGTGTAAGTTTAATCAGGGATCTCGAAAAAATACTTGGTGATAATGTACATTATAAAGAAGAAATACTCATCAATCTCGTGAGTAAATCCGGAGCAACTACCGAAAGTATTGTGAATTTCGAGGTACTCATGGCGTATCTCATGGAACGTATCGATGACGTCGAGAGTCGAGTGGTGTGCACCACTGATGAGGATTCAAACTTATGGAACCTTGCAAAGCAAAAACATTACGGATTATTGGCTATCCCCAAAATGATTGGAGGAAGGTTTTCCGTTTTTTCTGCGGTAGGATTGTTTCCACTAGTAGTATCTGGAATTGATATTGTCTCCTTGCGTCAAGGTGCGGCAGATATGCTCGCACTATGTATTGGTGGAGATTCCGGAAATCAACATGCGCGCCGAGCCGCAGAAATATTATTTGGAGAAATGATGGCAGGTACATCAATGCTTAATATTTTTCATTTTACCCCCGAACTCGAGTCACTGGGGAAATGGGAAAGACAATTGATTGCGGAATCACTGGGAAAAGAAAAAGACATATCAGGAAAGGTTGTGCATGCGGGGATAACCCCAATTGTTTCAATTGGTTCGACTGACTTACATTCGATGGCACAACTTTATTTTGGGGGCCCAAGAGATAAATTTACCATGCTTATTAAGACAGAGAACACTTTCCCAATAAAAATTCCGAATGACGGATTATTTGATGGACTTGTTTCAGGAATAGCGGGCAAAATTACTGAGGACATAATGGGTGCAATCTATCAGGGTGTCATGGGTGCATATAGAAAAAATGCACTTCCTTTTGCTGAAGTAGGATTATCCACCCTTTCCCCGCACACCATTGGTGCATATATGCAGTGGCGTATACTTACTGTTATTCATCTTGCCATGCTCATGCATGTTAATCCTTATGATCAGCCAAGTGTTGAAGATTATAAAGAGGGAACTCGACGAACATTACAAAATTTACATAATTAACTTAATAACTACACATGTATATTCTTTTTGACATTGGGGGAACAAATATGCGCATCGCTTTATCAAAAGATGGAGTAACATTTGGAGAACCAAAGGTTATTTCAACACCAAAGGATTTTGATTTAGGAATGTTCGCACTTAAAAATCTCGCAACAGAATTGCTAGCGGGCGAAAAGGCAATTGCTGCGGGAGGGGGTATCGCGGGAACACTTTCACGTGATAAGACAAAATTTCTTAATGGTCCACATTTACAGGGTTGGAATGGGAAACCAATTAAAGTGGCGCTCGAAGAAGCTTTTGGTGTACCAACATTTATAGAAAATGATACTGCAATCGTGGGTCTCGGTGAGGCCGTTGCGGGAAGTGGGAAGGGGTATCCAATTGTTGTCTATATTACGGTCTCGACTGGCGTTGGTGGCGTACGGATCGTGAATGAGTCTATTGATGTTTCTGCAATGGGATTTGAGCCAGGACACCAAATCATCGATGCTGACGGTACTCTTTGTAAGACAACCGTTTGTGGTTGCGGTCTCGATTTTGAGTCTGCAATTTCCGGCACGGCAATTTCTGCACGCTACGGCATGAAACCATTTGAAATAACTGACGAAGCTTTTTGGGAAGAAATGGCGCGCATCCTTGCCTATGGATTAAATAACAGTATCGTACATTGGTCGCCAGATGTTGTGGTCATCGGTGGGTCAATGATGAAAAAAATTGGTATTCCAATTGATCGGGTTCGTGCACATCTAAATGGCATATTACATATCTATCCCGAGCTCCCAGTGATCGTACATTCTGCACTTGAGGATTTTGGTGGACTTCATGGAGCTCTTTATTTTGTAAAGCAGAACATGAAGAAGTAAGAATTAAAAAAACCGCTTTAAAAAGCGGTTTTACGTTTCAAAGTGAGAAAGCGCAATGGAAATAAATTTTTTTCATCTACTTGTGTATGCTCTTCACTTTCAGTAGACCATTCATTCATGTTAATTTTAGGAAAATATGTGTCTGCTTCAAATTGTCCGTCAACAAAAGTAATGATCACTTGATTCGCATAAGGAAGTGCTACGTTGTAGACTTGTGCTCCTCCAATTACAAAAATTTTTTCCGAACCTGGTTTCGTCATTGCTAGTTCGAGCGCTTCGGGAAATGAGTGAACAATCTGTGCATCAGTTGTCATAAAAGAAAGTAAGTTTGATAACACAATATTTGCTCTATTGGGGAGTGCTCTACCAATTGAGAGATACGTGTTTCTTCCCATAATGACGGGATGCCCGGTAGTTTTCTTCCTGAAATGTTCCATATCAGCAGTAATTTTCCCCATCCAGGGAATTGTGTTTTGAAAACCGATTCCACGATTGCTATCCATGGCGACGATGAGTGTAATGTTCATATGTGTTTAAAAAAATGCCCCACATGTCTTTCGAACAGTGTAGGACAAAATTTGCTATACGGCAATCGGCGCCTTGATACTGGGGTGTGGGTCATATCCCGAAAGCGTGAAATCTTCAAATTTAAAATCAAAGATATCTTTTACGTTCGGATTGATCGTCATTGTCGGAAGCGCACGTGGCTCACGCGATAATTGCTCGCGTGTTTGATCGAGGTGATTCAAATAAAGATGCGCATCACCAAGCGTATGTACAAAATCTCCAAGTTTCAAATTGCAAACCTGCGCAACCATCATTGTGAGCAGTGCATACGAGGCGATATTGAATGGCACCCCAAGAAAAATATCTGCACTACGCTGGTACAGTTGGCAAGACAATTTTCCGTCTGCAACATAGAACTGGAAGAAGGCGTGGCAAGGTGCGAGCGCCATTTTATCAAGGTCGGCGACGTTCCATGCCGAAACAATAATACGACGCGAATCAGGACTATTTTTTAAGTCATTAATAGCTCGAGTGATCTGGTCAATGTGCCTTCCGTCCGGAGTGGGCCAAGATCGCCATTGATAACCGTACACCGGACCAAGTTCGCCATTTTCATTCGCCCACTCGTCCCATATTTTAACCCCGTTATCTTTGAGGTATTTAATGTTGGTGTCGCCTTGAAGAAACCACAGTAACTCATGAATGATAGATTTCATGTGGCATTTTTTGGTTGTCACTAAAGGAAAACCTTTTTCAAGGTCAAAACGCATTTGATAACCAAATACACTTCGTGTTCCCGTGCCAGTGCGATCGGTTTTTATGTGGCCATGCTCAAGAACATGTTGTTGTAAATCTAAATATTGTCGCATGATGTTTCCCTTTTTAAGATTGATGAACAAAAATACTTTTTCAACTATAGCATATATGATATTTTAGTTGCCAGTTCTCGGTTTTATCTAATGTGGTATAGTCTAAGCATGAAAAAATTTGGTTTTAGAATTGAGAAGAAGCTTGGGGGAAATACCCTTGGGAGGGCGGGAATAATCCATACACCGCATGGTGATATTCTTACCCCGGCATTTATTACTGTTGGCACAAAGGCAACGGTTAAAGCACTTACACCGGAGCAGGTGAAAGATCTTGGCGCACAGGCTGTACTTGCAAACACTTATCATCTTTATCTTGAGCCAGGAGACGAGCTTGTACGTGATGCGAAAGGATTGGGGGAATTCATGCATTGGGACGGACCAACATTTACCGATTCGGGTGGATTCCAGGTGTTTTCACTCGGTACTGCTTTTGGAAAAGGTGTCAGCAAGGTTGCAACTGGGGAAGTAAGTGAAGAAAATAAAAATAAACAACATGAACAACTTGCAAAAATAGATGATGATGGAGTTACATTTAAATCTTATTTAAATGGTAGTAGTCACCGGTTTACCCCGGAACGTTCAATTCAAATTCAGCATAATATTGGTGCGGATATTATTTTTGCATTCGATGAGTGTACATCACCCACCGATACGCTCGAATATCAAAAAGAATCACTCGAACGTACCCATGAATGGGCAAAACGTTGTCTTGTTGAGCACCAAAAATTGTCAAAGTCAAACTTTGAAAATAATGGGAGCAGACCAATGCAGGCGTTATATGGAGTTGTGCAAGGTGGACGCTTTCAAGAGCTTCGTGAACATTCTGCGACAACACTTGGTACAATGGATTTCGATGGTTATGGTATCGGAGGATCATTTACAAAAGATGACATCGGTACAGCAGTACGATGGGTGACTTCAATTCTTCCGGAAGATAAGCCGCGGCATCTCCTTGGACTCGGTGAGCCAATTGATCTTTTTCTCGGTATTGAAAATGGTATCGATACGTTTGATTGTGTTGCACCGACACGCATAGCACGTAATGGGGCGCTCTATACGAAAGATGGGCGTATCACTATTACTAATGCAAAGTTTATTCGGGACTTCGCGCCCATCGATGAGGAGTGCGATTGCTATACGTGTACGAATTTTACTCGCGCATATCTTGCACATCTTTTTCGTGCCGAGGAAATGCTCGCTGCCACACTTGCTTCAATCCATAATCTTTACTTTATTACAAATTTAGTAAAAAAAATCCGCCAGTCAATATTGGATGAAAACTATGATACGTTAAAAAAGAGTGTACTCGAAAGATTTTATATCGCTAAGGAGGATTTGAAAGCATTATAAAAAAGGTGGCAGGAGACATAATATTATGGTATCTTGTCAAGTATGAATTTTCACCTCAAGTCTGATTGGGAACCCGCGGGGGATCAACCCGAAGCAATAAAAAAACTCTACACAGGAATTGAAGCGGGAATGCGTTATCAAACATTACTCGGAGTCACTGGCTCAGGAAAGACATTTACTGCAGCGAATATCATTGCCAAGGTTGATAAGCCAACGCTCGTTATTGCGCATAACAAAACACTCGCAGCGCAACTTGCACAAGAGTACCGTTTATTCTTTCCAGATAATGCGGTGCACTATTTTGTATCGTATTATGATTATTATCAGCCAGAAGCATATCTCCCGACCTCCGATACTTATATTGAAAAAGATGCCTCGATAAATGAAGAAATTGATCGACTTCGACATGCCTCCACTCAGGCGCTACTTTCGCGAAAGGATGTCATCATAGTCGCTTCAGTATCGTGTATCTACGGACTCGGCTCACCCGCTGAATATCTGAAAGTAAATTTAAAACTTACCGTGGGTGACCGTATCTCTCGCAATGATGTGATACGTAAACTTGTGGCGGTATATTTTGATCGCACAAATGCCGATCTACGCCCGGGAACATTTCGTGGCATTGGCAACACTCTTGAAATAATGCCAACAGGAGAAATCATGATTTATCAGTGCACCTTTAGCGGTAACGAACTAATATCAATTCAAAAAATTGACCCAATATCACGCGCAATAGTGAGTGAGGAACAATCAGTATTCTTTTTTCCTGCAAAACATTTTATTACTGATGTCGATGAGCGCATGCGAGCAGTTACCGATATTAGAGCAGAACTTAAGGAACGTTTAAAAGTTTTTGAAAAAGAAGGTAAATTGCTCGAAGGGGAACGTTTGAAGCGTCGGACAAATTATGATATCGCAATGATTGAGGAGGTAGGGTATTGTAATGGTATTGAAAATTACTCTCGTCATTTTGCTGGTAAAGCCGCAGGAGAGCCTCCTGAAACATTGTTATCATATTTTCCACACCTTGCTGATGGTACAGCTGATTTTCTCACTATCATCGATGAGTCGCATGTTACTGTTCCACAAATTCGTGGAATGTACGCAGGTGATCAGTCGCGTAAGAATACTCTTATTGAACATGGATTTCGACTTCCATCGGCAGCAGATAACAGGCCGTTACAGTTTCCTGAGTGGGAAAAACGTGTTGGGCAAATTATTTTTACTTCTGCTACCCCTGGGGACTATGAACGCACACACAGTGAGCAAGTGGTAGAGCAGGTCATCCGCCCGACGGGCCTTATTGATCCCGAGCTTATTGTTCGCCCCGTTGCTGCGACGAAGAAATATTCCGGGCAAATTGCAGATTTCATTGACGAAGCAGTCACAACCGCAAAAAGGGATGAACGTATCCTTGTTACGACGCTCACAAAAAAAATGGCGGAAGATCTTTCGGTGTATCTAAAGGAAAAAGGAGTAAGGGCTGATTACTTGCATAGCGATATAAAAACGATGGATCGTATTCGTATTCTTACAGAATTTCGTAAGGGAACATTTGATTGTCTCGTTGGGGTGAATTTACTTCGTGAGGGGCTTGACCTTCCCGAAGTGTCACTTGTTGCAATACTCGATGCGGACAAGGAGGGTTTTCTTCGTTCAGAAACCTCGCTTATTCAGACTATTGGTCGTGCGGCGAGAAACGTGTCGGGGCGTGTGCTTCTCTATGCTGATGTTATGACAAACTCACTCACTCGGGCAATAGATGAAACAAATAGACGCAGAGAAATACAGGTTGCATATAACGTAAAACATGGTATCACTCCAACTTCAATAAAAAAGAAAATCCATGATATCACTGAGGAGTTAGCAACGGTTCACGAAAAGACTCTTAAGGAGCTCTTTCTGTTAGACAAAAAAGCATTTGATAAAGATCCGAAAAAAATTATTAAGCAAAAAGAAAAACAAATGCATGCCGCAGTGAAAGAGCTTGATTTTGAAACGGCCGCGCTGTTACGAGATGAAATTAAGATGCTAAAGGGAGAACCAGTGAATCCGCGGGGAAATGTTGCGGTACGAAAGAAAAAATCGTAGACTACTTTCAGTGTGTACCTAGGAGAAAATCATGAGTAATAAAACCTCTCAATTAACACAGGATGGACTTTTTTTTGTTCTTGGTAAGTTGTATTATTTTGAAATTTTGTTAACGGCGCAATTTGAGGATGAGGTGCATTCACCAATAGGCGTTGAAGAAGTAATGCTAGAAATTGAGGAAGTAAAAGAACCTCTCCATCGATTGCTTTTGGGTCCACCGGACATTCGTCAATTATTTAGCATATACCTCAAGGAAACATATAAAATTAACGTAAATTTTGATTATGCAATTCCTCCTTATGAAGATGAAATGATCACCTTCGAATCACCCCTCTCTCTCGTGCTAAAAAAGGATGAATAGAACCCCCCCTATGTATGTAGGGGTTTTTGTTTTGGGATGATATAATGCTCATTATATGATTGCTGCAAGCGTAGGAGTGGGAACAGGATCTGATTCGTATATGGCGGGTGCAGAGGCATGTAATCAGGCACTTTCCGGTATTCCTGTCGGCATAAAAACACACGCATTAATTGTCTTCGCTTCAACGACACTTGACCAGGATAAATTGATCGAAGGTGTGTCAGACACCGCACCAGATGCAATAATAATTGGATGCTCAACCGCTGGTGAAATTTCAAGCGAAGGATTTTCCTCGGAAAAAAGCGTTGTGGTTATGGCGCTTAGTTCAGATCAAATGCATTTTTGGCCGGGAATAGGGAGCCACATTCTCTGGAATGCACATCAGGCTGGCGAGGATTTTGCAAACACCATACAATACAATTCTCATGGATATGCCACATCCTGCCTAACTTTTATTGATGTTCTTTCTGGAAATGGTGGCGCTACACTTTCTGGTGTCCTTGATAAATTTGGAGAAAAATTTTCTGTATATGGTGGTGCTGCAAGTGACGATCTGCTTTTTTTTGAAACTTATCAGTATTTGCAAAACAAAGCGTATCGTGGGTCTATCGTTGGAATGGGACTCTCGGGTGATTACCATGCCGCTGGGGTTATAATGCATGGATTCTTACCAATTGGCATCGCGAGAAAGGTTACGCGTTCCGAGGGGACAACATTATTTGAGCTAGACGGAAAACCCGCTGCGTCTATTTATCAGGAATATTTTGGAGAAGAGCACGTCTCTGATCTGCATGGGGGACTACTTTCCTCACTTGCTATTGCATACCCTTTGGGTGTTTTTATGCCTGGAAGTAATGATGTGGTCTTGAGGAATCCAGTATTTGTTGATCAAAAAGGTGCAATGACCTTTACTTCTGAAATACCCGAGGGCGCAGAGATTCGATTAATGATATCAGGTATTGAACGCGCACTCGAAACTGCAGAGCGTGCAGCGAGTGAGATACTCAAAAAACTGAACGGGAAAAAACCTAAAGCAGTAATCATTATCAATTCAATAGCCCGAAAAAAAATGCTTGGATTTCGCGCAAGTGAGGAAATTGAGATCATTCAACGTATTCTTGGTCGTGATGTTCCAATGATTGGTTTTTATTCATACGCACAAATTGGGGAGCGACATGGCAATCAAACGCCATTTCATAATGGAGCGTTACTAATTTGGGCACTTGCTGAGTAGTTGGTAAATCAGTAAAATTGAATTAGCACATGTACAACGAACATCACATTGGCACAAAATTGCAATCAACAGGTTGGATCATTGATGCTCGATGGTATTATGCGCCACTCGCATTTTTTCTTGGTTTTATTGCACAGGTCAGTATTGGCGAAGTAAATACAATGATGGTTCTGAGTGTGTCACTTATACTCGTACTGCTTTGCAATACACTTTTTTTCTTCATTGTGAAGAAGTCGAGCTTAATTGTACTTACCGATGATCGAATCAACATTCTTAATGGCACGCAGATGGGTGTTGATCTCATATTCTTTTTTGTTGTTATTCTTTTTACTGGCGGTGGAGTTGAGAGTATCGGTCACTCATTTTTCTTTATACCAATCGTCGCCTCAATGATTACATTTGGCTTTAGGGGCACGGTTGCTGTTGCCGTTGTATCGGGATTTCTTGTTACCCTTTCAGTACTTGCGCATGCGAATATACTTTCAAAATTAATTGCACCAAACATATCAATCACGCTCACCCCAGATCTTACGTTTGCATTGCTACAAGCAGGAGTTATTTTTCTAATTTATTTACTCACCGGATTTTTTGGTGGCTATGTTTCCAGACTCATGCGTGCCCGAGATATTTTATTACTTGAACAAATCAAGAAAGAAGAAGAACATGTCGAACGCCTTGAAGATCTTACGAAGGAATTTGATATGAGCGCAAAGTTACTTGTTCGTCGTGATCTGGAGCTTACCAGTGCAAATGAGAAATTAACTCAGGTCGATAAAATGAAATCTGAAATTATTTCTGTTGTTGCACATCAATTACGTACGCCACTTTCTGCCATTAAGTGGACATTAAAAATACTTCTTGATAAGGATGCTGGAGATATCACCAAGGAACAACAGGAACTGCTTACGAAAGGTTTTGAATCAAATGAACGTATGATTGCGCTTATTAATGACATGCTTGCGGTGGACCGACTTGAATCAGGAAAGCTTAAGTATAATTTTGTTCCGGTGCAATTTGAGGAGCTTGTTCAGGAAATGATTGGAAATTTGATCCCACTTGCAACACAAAAAAATATTCGCGTTGAATTTTCCATGCCAAAAGAACTTTTACCCAAAATAAAAATTGACCCGGATAAGATGCGCGACGTATTGCAAAATCTGATAGATAATGCCATTAAGTACACAAAAAATGACGGATTAATAACCATTGGGGTTAGCAGGGAAGAAGATGAGTTACATTTTTGGGTAAAGGATAATGGTATCGGGATTCCCGAGGAAGAAAAGGATAAGATATTTGCAAGATTTTACCGTGCGGACAATGCGATACATACTGAAACTGATGGATCTGGACTAGGCTTATTTATTGCGCTGAGTGTCGTAAAGCGTCATGGTGGAAAAATATGGTTTGACAGTGTACTTAACCAGGGGACAACCTTTCACCTCATTTTACCATTTAATACATAACCTCGAGTACGTGCTATAAT
>DIZR01000056.1:9620-9802 GCA_002429425.1 Patescibacteria group bacterium UBA6023 | reverse complement strand
GGGCTCGGAGATGTGTATAAGAGACAGTTATTATACTATTGCGATTTCTATCATGAGTAATATAAAAAATAAACGCGGTGATATCATGAACGATGCGAAGTATGGTAATTGTAACAATTGGATACCCAGCAAAAAAAGCAATCATTCCAGTTATTGCAATTCCAGCCGTTCCCACTCCATGC
>DIZR01000056.1:8274-9449 GCA_002429425.1 Patescibacteria group bacterium UBA6023 | reverse complement strand
GTTCCCACTCCATGCAATTTTCCAATTTGTGTTCTACTTTTTCTTATCACAATATAAGTAAGTACTGATGTCGTAATTGTGAGGAGTATCGCGATAATATTTGCGTAAGGTCTGATGTGTACTTGTAGCGATGACGGATAAACCATTGCGTACAAAAAAAGCGCAAAAACCACGACACTCCATCTCCATATTTTTGTCCATTTATCACGATACTGCATCAGAATGCTCGCAATACCTGTCTGCTGAGATACATTGTGATACATCGTATAGAGGATAATTACCATAATGGTCGCCTCAATGCTTAACCACGGAAGGACCACCGCGCTGAGTCCAATAATCGGTAACCCATACATAAGTGGTTGCCTATAGTAAAAAAGATATTCTTTATCCGCAAAACTAAAAAAACTTGCAATAATATGCGGGAAATTAAACACAAGCATGTACCAGAGTATTGATTCTGGAAAATGCGGAAGTGTATATTTTAAGGTGCTATTGAAGAAGTAAAAATCTACCATCATTAAAACCAGAGCAATTGGTAAAATGACATAAACTCCAAGCAATGTCCTTGGTGATATTGCCGTCATGGTTTACCCAAAATAATCAATCTTCATATGAGCTCGTACCTCACCAAGAGTTTTTTGCGCCTCCTTGCGTGCACTGATAGTCCCCTGCTCAAGAATATCCATAACATGCTTTGGATTGCGGGCGAGCACTTCACGACGAAGACGTATTGGAGTAAACACTTCATTTAAAACACCCGCAAGACGTTTTTTAAGCACAACATCTCCAAGACCACCTTTCTTGTAGTGTTTTTTTAATTCTGCAACTTCATTTTTGTTTGGATCAAATACGTCGAGATAGGTAAACACCACATTTCCTTTTACTTCTCCAGGGTCATTGAGGTGAATATGATTCGGGTCAGTGTACATTTGCATTACCTTTTGCTCGATCTCTTTTGGTGAATCTGCAAGAAAAATAGCATTACCTAAAGATTTGGACATTTTTGCCTTTCCATCAATTCCTGGCATTCGACTATTTTCTGAAACAATTGATTTACAACGCGTAAATGTTTCGCCATAGAGGCGATTAAAGCTATCAACAATTTCATTCGTCTGTTCTAGCACGGGAAGCTGGTCGGCACCGACGGGGATGCGTGTCGCCTTGAACGTAAGAAT
>DIZR01000056.1:0-8231 GCA_002429425.1 Patescibacteria group bacterium UBA6023 | reverse complement strand
CGTAAGAATATCCGCAGCCTGTGAGACGGGATATGCAAGGAAGCCCGCCGGAACATTTTCCCCAAACCCTTTTTGTTTGATTTCAGTTTTTACCGTAGGATTTTGCTTTAGTCGTGAAACAGTCACAAGATTCAGAAAGAATACGGTAAGCTCTGCGATCTCAGGAATTTGTGACTGGATAAACATTGTGGTGACTTCTGGATCCATTCCACACGCAAGGTTGTCGAGTGCAACTTCAAGAACTCCACTGCGAACCTTTTCGGGATTATCAGCATTGTCAGTAAGCGCCTGTACGTCAGCGATCATATAAAAAATATCCGACGTATCTCGAACTGCTTCTTCTTGAAGTTTCAGTCTATTTTCAATTGAACCAACAAAATGGCCCAAATGAAGCTTTCCCGTTGGCCTATCACCAGTTAACACCTTATCAGTTATGTTCTTCATTATATGCGAATTTTAGCAGAAATAAGGCTATTGTAGTAGTGGGAATGAAACAATCGGGAATATTATTTATTATTTTTTTTCGGCAGGGAGCTCGATAATAAATGTTGAGCCTTTTCCAACTCCCTCTGAATCCACCCAGATGTCACCATTTTGCGCTTCGAGCATTTTCTTTGCGATATACAGCCCAAGTCCGGAGCCCTCAGTATTTTGACCCTGCCCGCCTGTGCCACGAGTAAACTTTCCAAAAAGATGATGAATGTCGTCCTGCGATAATCCGATACCAGTATCCTTAACTTTAACAGCAATAATATTCCGCACATCATCTCTTTCCAAAAAGATATTTACTTCACCCTGAATTGTGTATTTGATCGAGTTATCTATCATATTGGAAAATATCTGTCGCATTTTTCCTTCATCTGCAATGGCCATAAATTTATTGCCGTTCAGTATATGCACATGAAACTCAAGATTTTTATCCTCAATCGCTTGCTTAAAATCATCACTCAGATCATCGAGCAACGCTCCAACATCAACGGGCGTAAGATTGTATGTCATTGTCCCCTGCTCAATTTTTGAAATATCCAAAAATTCAGCGACCATGCCAACGAGGCGGTCGGAGGAATGAAAAATTCTTTCTATTGGCACTTTCATCGAATCGGGAAGCTTACCGTATGAGTCCTCAAGGATAAGTGATGCATATCCCTTGATTGCAGTAATCGGAGTACGAAGCTGATGTGATACAATGGAGATAAACTCACTCTTTCGCTGATCAATGATGCGCAATTGTTCGTTTGTTTTCGCAAGGTTAAAGTTTGTTTCAGATAATCGTTGCACAAGATGACGAATCTTCTCCCTCCCTCCTATTTCTTCTTTCACGCCCCGAATAAGGAGAATGCCCAATATGACCGTTGCAAGGAAAAGTCCTCCAT
Source organism: Patescibacteria group bacterium UBA6023 (assembly GCA_002429425.1). GTDB lineage: Bacteria > Patescibacteriota > Minisyncoccia > Phycocordibacterales > UBA6899 > MHLP01. The sequence goes on along the minus strand of DIZR01000056.1, from coordinate 6,858 downwards.
TAATAATCCGGTCCTGTAAGGATGTAGAGATAAGTTCGCGAATGAAAGAAATGATACACAAAACATAGATGAACAATTCAGTCGCAATTACTTTTATGTTGAATAATTGTTTTTTTACGACTGCGTACGTCACAACACCAACCCAAATAATTGTTGCTATTGGTCCAATAGCGATAAGTTCAAATCGCCCCATTATTGGTGCGAACAAATTTGTAATGGCCGCAATGAAGAGTACGCTGTACGTTCCAATGATTATATAAAGTGTATGTTTCTTTATTTCTGCCACAGGAGAGTTTCTAAACTTCTTAGCAAGAACAAGGAGCGCAACTGTAAAATATACCCACAAATGAATATCAAAGAGAAGCTTAAGTGGTCCATAAGTAAAGCCTTTCGTTTCCTGATCACTTAGCACGAAACTATTGCTGATTATGAGATCGGTAAAGAAATACAAATAGGCAAAAAATATACTTGGAAGAAATAGGTAGAATAAATTTGATCGACTTAGCTTTTGTTGAGCATTAAACACGAGCGAAAAGTACAGAAATGTGGCAGGAATAAACCCTCCGCCAAAATAAAGCACTCGTGCAGAAATATTTGACCAATAAGGAACGTCACTGTACAGAAATAATGCAACCCCCATTCCCCATAAAAAGACAGAGAATGCAAAGAGGCTATAGGCCTTATTAACGATATTCTTAGGATCTTGGAAATAAATAATAAGCGCCAATAGAATATCAACGAAAGCAACCAAAAATACTAACATTACATTAAGTGGCATGACTGTAACTATTATATTTCGAATCAACAAAAAAATGAAGCATTTATTAAAAAACCCTGCCGATAATGAAACTTAGCGGCAAGGGTTTAGCTTGAAATATCAACTTTTTTTGCGTTTATTGAGGATGATACCTTTTTTCATTAGAACACATTCAATGCGCACAAGTGAACCAACGAGTTCATCTCCAACCCAGATTGATGTATCCACATAAAGGCGACGACCTGAGTTGCGACGTTCCCCTGACGGCACATCAGGCAGTTTCTTTGCTGAAATAACCAAGGTGACCGGCGGTTCGACAAGGTTTCTCGCATGGGCCTTCGAGTCCCCGCTCCCGACTGCGATGGGCGCTTGATCTTTTCCTGCATTAAGACCACCAAGAATGAGCGCAGTCTGTGCTGCGCATTCACACATGCGGATCAAGGGTATGATCGGGTGCCCCGGGAAATGACCTGCGCACCGCTCGACACTAATATGCGCAATGGAAAGTACTTCGTTACTTCCAAATGCAACCGCCTTATTAATCATGAAGAACGGTGGCCGTTCGAGTAGAAGTTCCTGTATCCCGTCTTGATCAAGAAACTGCAAATTTTCGCTCGGTATTTCAAGACCACCTGGCACAATCAGTCCAAGGAAAGCCCCTACCTGCTGACGTATTCCAATCGCTGCATCCAGTGTTACGACATTGTTGCCCATTACTATTCCTTTCAAAGTAGAAAGTTGATGAAAAAAATTCAAAATACATCTTACGTTACTCTAATATGCACACCAGAATAACACAAGGGCAGTAATACTTTTGTAAATAAAGGGTTTTTATTTAAAGGCGCCACAACAATCGGGTGCCTAAANNATACTTCCCGTACAATTAAAGCATAAAATATGAAAGAAGATAGCCCGACGGATTAAATTCCTATACTCCTTCGTTTTTTAAGTCTTCGATGAGTTTTTTTGCTTTGCCTGAAAGCTTTGTCGGAGTTTTAATATTTACGTGAATAAGTATGTCTCCCGTTTTTCCGCGACCAGGATTGGCAATCCCTTTCTCTTTGAGTCGTAACGTATCACCAAACTTTATACCTTCGGGAATTTTTACTTCAAGATTTTTTCCATCAAGTGCGACTATCGTATACATCGCACCAAGCAATGCATCACTCAGTTTGACGTCGAGATTCATAACAAGATTATATCCCTCACGGTGAAAGGTCGCGTGCGGCTTAACGTGTACCTTGATATACAGATCACCCGCGACACCATGAGAAACAGCCTCTCCTCTTCCGCTCATGCGAAGCATTTCACCATTATTAATTCCTGCTGGTACGTTAATTTCGATCTCTTCCTGCTTTTTTATTACACCTGAACCAGAACATTGTTTGCATTTTTCTTCGGGAACTTCTCCTGCACCCTGACAAGTGGCACATGTTGTAACTGTTTGAAATGATCCAAGGAATGATTTACGGACTTGGTTGACACGACCTTGACCATTACAGGTTCCGCACTTTTTCATTTTTGTTCCAGGTTTTGCACCTGAGCCATGACAATTATCACATGTTGATGTCTTGCCAAGTAGAACCTTACGTTGTGCACCAAAAACACTCTCATGGAATGTAATTTCAATATCAATCGAAATATCACGACCCCGCTCAACACGATTTCCTCCACCTCCACTAAACCCTCCACCAAAAAAATCATTAAAAATATCGCCAAGATCGGATGGATCGAACCCAGCTCCACCAAATCCTTGTCCGGCATATCCATGTTGTTCTGGTCCACTGGCATTCCACGCACTTCCATGTGTATCATATTGCTGTCGCTTTTTTTCGTCAGAAAGTACTTGGTATGCTTCGTTTACCTCTTTGAATTTTGCTTCATCACCACCAGCCTTGTCAGGATGATATTTGTGGGCAAGTTTATGAAACGCTTTTTTTATTTCATCTTTTGTTGCGTTTTTATTTATCCCAAGTAATTGGTAGTAATCTTTAGCCATGGCGGGTATTATAACAGGAATTTCTTGTTTGACTATGCATATTTTGTTCAGTACTAATGTTTTTGATAGTTTAAACAAAAACCTCTCAATACGAGAGGTTTTTGCTTTTTTTACACATCGTGGACTTTTCCTTCAGGTTCAGTTGGTGGAGTTTCAGTATTCGCGTCACCTCCTTCAGGAGGTGTCCCCGGTGCATCCTCATGCGTACTTGCCTCCTTTGCCATCGCCTCACCGATTTTCTGCATCGACAACGAAAGTTCTTCAGTTGCTTTTTTAATAGCAACAATATCAGTACCATCCTTGACCTTCTTTACTTCTGCGATCTTTAACTCAACGTCGGACTTAATATCTGCGGGAATCTTCTCTCCATTATCACGGAGCGCTTTTTCTGCAGTATACACACTACTTTCCGCGACATTCTTCACCTCAACAGCTTCCTGCTTCTCCTTATCCTCATCTGCATGCATTTCTGCCTCTTTCTTCATGCGCTCGATATCATCCTTCGAAAGTGAGGAGCGGGCTTCGATACGAATGGACTGCTCCTTGCCAGAAGTTTTATCCTTCGCCTTCACCGAAAGAATACCATTCACATCAACATCGAATTTTACCTCAATTTGGGGCATACCTCGTGGTGCTGGCGGGATACCATCAAGAATAAATCGTCCGAGTGATTTATTGTCAGCAGCCATTCCACGCTCACCCTGAAAAACATGCACTTCAACAGATGTTTGATTATCCGCTGCAGTAGAAAATGTCTGGGAATTTGATGCTGGGATAGTCGTATTTCGCTCAATCAACTTTGTGCCAATTCCTCCCATTGTTTCAATGCCAAGTGAAAGTGGAATAACATCAAGTAGCAAAATATCTTTTACATCGCCTTGGAGAATTCCACCTTGAATTGCTGCGCCAACCGCAACAACCTCATCGGGGTTAATGTTACGATTTGGTTCTTTTCCAAAGAATTCTTTCACGCGCGCAATCATGAGTGGCATACGTGTCTGACCTCCAACAAGAAGTACTTCGTTAATATCGGAAATTGTGAATCCTGACGCTTCAAGTGCGCGTTTGGTTATCTCAATGGAACGATCAACATATTCCATTGCAAGTTCTTCAAGTTTTGCGCGAGACATTTTCATAAGAAGATGTTTTGGTCCCTCTGCATTTGAGGTAATAAACGGAATGTTTATTTCCGACTCCATTGTCGTTGAGAGTTCATGTTTTGTTTTCTCCGCAGCCTCTTTTAATCGTTGTGTTGCGAGGACATCCTTCGAAACATCAATACCTGATTCTTTCTGAAACTCACTCACGATCCACGCCATAATCTTTTGATCGATATCTCCGCCGCCCATGTGACTGTCACCATCCGTTGATTTCACCTCGATGACATCATTACCAACCTCCAGTACGGAAACATCGAATGTTCCTCCACCGAAATCGTACACGACAATCTTCTCGTCTTTCTTTTTATCAAATCCGTATGCAAGTGCAGCCGCAGTTGGTTCGTTAATGATACGACGAACATTGAATCCCGCAATCGTACCAGCATCCTTAGTTGCCTGACGTTGCGCATCATTAAAGTACGCAGGCACAGTAATGACCGCCTCGTCAATTTTTTCACCAATTTTTGCTTCCGCATCCGCCTTAAGCTTTGAGAGCATCATCCCTGAAATCTCTTCTGGTCGATAGTATTTGTCACCCATCTTCACCTTAACACCACCAGTTTCGCTCCGCTCAATTTTAAACGGCATGACTTTCTGGTCACGTTGTACAGACTCCTCCTCAAAGCTGTGTCCAATCAAACGCTTAATTTCATAGAGCGTATTTTCCGGATTCGTCACTGCTTGTCGCTTTGCAGAAAGTCCAACGAGTCGCTCTCCTGTTTTTGAGAGCGCAATAATTGATGGCGTCGTACGTACACCTTCGATATTTTCGATAATCTTCGGCTCTCCCGCTTCGACGATGGCCATTGCCGAATTTGTTGTTCCAAGATCAATGCCTAATATTTTTGCCATATATGTAAAATTAGTTTGTGAATAAATTGCTAAATAAAGTTCACTTACCCTTTAAAATATTTACTATTATTTACTGCCTACTACTTCATGGAAAGTCCTATCATTATTCCTTTGTGTATATTTTCACGCGAGGTGAACGAATAAGTTTGCCATTCAGTTTATATCCAAGTTGTGCTACTTCTGCGACTTTATGATCAAGTGATATGTCTGATGTCGGAATTGTTCCAATTGATGTCTCTTCATTTGGATTAAACATTTCACCGATAGGGTCAACCTCTGTAAGACCATGACCCGCAAGAACTTGTAGTAGTTGAGTATGAATATACTCCACTCCAACTCTCCATGAAGGATCAACTTTCTCCCATGCTTCCTTATTTGCAAAAGCCATGTGAAAACTTTCAAGTATTGGGAGCATGTCACTGATCACACCCTCTCTGGAAAACTTCAAAAATTCTGCCTTACCTTCTTCTTCGCGCTTCTTATAATTAATATAGTCTGCTTTGAGCCTCTGCCATCCATCCAGGTATTCTTGTTTTTCTGTATTTGCTTCTCGAAGTTTATCACGAAGGCGCTTGATGTGATCTTGTGGGGTCATCTCTCCACCATCAATCACATCATCATTGTACGACTCTATTTGTACGTCGTCAATATCATCTGAAGAAGAGACAATGTCCACTCCTCCTCCAAGTGAAAAATCCTTACTTCCAACACGATGTTCATTATTTTGTGTATCATCCATATGATTTAAGTGTAACAAAAAATTAGTAAATATGAAAATATCAATTTTTAGAAAATAACGAATCAGAAATTCCCCTATGGGGAATCTTATTTAGAAAAACATTCACATTTGGATACAGCTCGCGACGCAAGGATTATTTGTGACCAAGCTGTAGTCACCTACCGTGCGAGAGGTCACAATAAATTTAAGGCACTACGATTTCAATGGGATGAATACAACCCAAGAAATCGGACACAAATAACCGAAGCAACAAAGAAATGTGCCGAATGTGGAGGTTTTTTAGCGTTTTGACCACTGACTTGCCTTGCGTGCCTTCTTAAGTCCGAAATGTTTTCGCTCTTTCTTGCGTGGGTCACGCTTGATATAACCAAGCTTCTTAAGTTCTGCCTTCTGCTCTGCATCTTCCATGACGATGATGCGTGAGAGCCCGTGTCGAATAGCCTCTGCCTGAGCATGAGTGCCACCACCAACCACCTTGACGGTAACTGAGTACTTTACGACAAATCCATCTCGCTCAAGCGGTGAGGCAACAATAGAGCGAAGTTCAAGAGTTCCAAAATAACTCTCAAGGGTACGATCATTCACCTTGAAACTATTCTTTGTTGATTCGGTAGCACGGACACGTGCAATTGCGGTCTTTCGACGACCGACTGCTTCAATATATTTTGCAGTTGCTTTTGGTGCTGCTTTTGGCTTTGCCGCTGGTTTCGCTGTTGTAGTCATGGAATTAGTCTTCAATAATTAAATTTTTCAAACGTTTATCACGAAGGGTGTTTGTTGGAAGCATGCCTTTTACTGCACGCTCAATAGCATCTGCATGTCCCTTCTTCTCGATAACCTGAGAAAGTGTGAGAGACTTTGCATTTCCAAGATAGCCACTGTGACTATGATATCGCTTCTGCTTCATCTTTTTATCGGTAATTGCGAGTCCGCTTGCGTTGGTGACGCGTACTTTTACATTTGCGACGACGTTTTTCGCAACAGTGGTGGTATTCTTCGCCAAAAGAATCGCAGCCGCTTCACTTGCGACGCGTCCGAGGGCTCTTCCTTTTGCATCAATAACGTGTTCCATGTTGATATCTTTTGGTTAATAATATTAGATAAGTTCAATAGTAGCGAGAGGGCTCGCATCACCACGACCACTACGTTGTCCAAGTTTTGTAATGCGCGTATAACCACCCGTTCTATCCTTATATTTTGGTGCAATTTCCTTCACGAGCTTATTGCTAATTTCCACATTGTTATGTAGGCGTGATTTCAATAAACGAAGAGTGGCGACACTACCATCACGTGATCTTGTGATCATTTTTTCAATCATTGGGCGAAGTGCCTTTGCCTTTGCTTCTGTAGC
>DIZR01000063.1 GCA_002429425.1 Patescibacteria group bacterium UBA6023 | reverse complement strand
AAACGCGCAGTAAGCAACTGATCACCAGGTTGAAGTTTAATCGCAAGGAGTCCGCTACGCCTGACGTCCCGGAAGTCACTTGCAGCAACTTTCTTCACAACACCTCTTTCCGTAACCATCATCAGTGAAAGTTTCTCTGCAACCTTCATTTCTTTTGGCATCGCAAGTATTGACGTGACTGACTCATCACCTCCGAGAGAAAGAAAATTCATAATGGACTTACCCTTCGTTGCACGACGACCTTCAGGAAGTTCATATGCTTTTATTTGATAGGCCTTACCCTTATCCGTGAAAAATAGAATATCCGCATGCGTAGAAGTAGTAAGAAACATCTTAACGAAATCCTCTTCCTTTGTATCGAGGTCGACCACGCCAACACCACCGCGACGCTGTATGCGATATTCATCGGGGTCAGTACGTTTGATGTATCCGCCCGCAGTAAACACAAGAATTGTTTCGTGCTCAGGAATCGTGTCCTCAATAGAAATAGTTTGAACGCCACCTTTTATGATCTTCGTACGACGATCATCGCCGTATCGCTCTCGTACTTCAGTCATTTCAGACTTAATAACTCCCATCATTTTCTTCGCACTCGCAAGGATTGATTCAAGTTCCTTAATCGCAATTTCAAGCTCCTTGAGTTCGTCTTCGATTTTCTTACGCTCAAGACCGGCGAGTCTTGAAAGTTTCATTTCAAGAATTGCGACTGCTTGTAAGTCAGAGAACTTGAATTCCTTCATCAATCCTGCGTGTGCAGTCGGAGTATCCTTCGAAGCTTTAATAAGCTTGATAATCGCATCGATATGGTCGAGTGCTTTTTTGAGTCCGAGTAAAATATGCTCACGTGCCCTTGCTTTTGCAAGGTCGAATTCGGTGCGACGTTTTACGACCACCTTGCGATGCTTAATGAATTCTTCAAGAATAGTTTTTAGCGAGAGTGTTTGCGGCACGCCATCAACAAGGCCAACCATATTATAGTGAAATGTTGATTCAATTTCGGTGTGCTTGTAAATATAATTTAAAATCTTTTGCGGAGGAACGCCTTGCTTCAGATAAATTGCGATGCGAATATCCCCTTTTGCGGATTCATCGCGCAAATCTTTGATGCCTTCGAGTTTTTTTTCATGCACAAGCTCAGCGATCTTCACAAGGAGATTCGCCTTGTTTACGCGATACGGTAGACTCGTAATGATAATTTCTGTCTGCCCTGCCTTTTGTTCGACGATTTCTGCCTCTCCACGACACACCACGCCACCACGACCAGTTGCGTATGCATGGCGAATATCCGCTTTATTGTAGGCGATTCCACCCGTCGGAAAATCAGGACCCTTCACGAATTCGAGTAAGTCCTCGTTTGTCGCATCAGGATTATCGATGAGGTGCATCAATCCATCGACAACTTCACCGAGATTGTGCGGAGGGATGTTTGTCGCCATACCAACAGCAATACCAAGTGTTCCATTCAAGAGTAAATTAGGCACGACAGAAGGAAGGACTATTGGTTCTTTTTTTGAACCATCATAGTTTGCTTTGAAATCAACAGTGTTGCGATCGAGATCACGGAGCACCTCAGCGGCGATGCGTGACATTTTCGCCTCAGTATAACGATACGCAGCAGCGGCATCACCATCGATAGAACCGAAGTTTCCTTGACCCAAGACGAGCGGATATCGCATTGAGAAAAGCTGTGCCATCTTGACCATCGCATCGTATACCGAGGAGTCGCCATGGGGGTGGTACGAACCAAGTACGGTACCCACCACCGTCGCAGACTTCTTAAACCGTGCCGTCGCAGTAAGACCCATCTCATGCATTGCGAAAAGAATACGACGATGCACCGGCTTTAATCCATCACGCACATCAGGAAGCGCACGATCAACAATAACCGACATCGCATAGTCAATATATGACTCGCGCATTTCTGTAACAATATTTACCGCAACAATACCATCTGGACGAACGACAACGGGAGGTGTTACTATTTTTTTTGATTGATCTTTGCTCATAGGGGTGGTGTTTTATTCGTAGATTCTTCTTGGATTAATACATTTTCATTAGTACTCGTTGCAACATTTGATGATTGTTCCGCATTCACTTTTTGATCATTTGTAGGTGAATTATCTTGACTTGCGGCAACAGCGGCAACGTCTGTGCTTGATGCAATATTTTGCACATTGGCGATTGTTTCTTTCCATGATGACAGCGTTTGTTCCTTCATGCCCGAGAGTGCACTCGCAACAACATTAATCGGTGACTTCTCAGCTATAGCATTGGTTGTTTGAGCCGAGCCAGCTGCACTCCAACTATTCCACCATACGGTTATGATAATAAAAAATAGTATCGATGTGGTCACATACGTTATCTGCATTCGTACGTGCGGGGGTTTTTGTCTTAATGTATCGAGGTAATCAAACATGATAGTTTATGCATGGGCAAGCGGTTCAAGCACAACAACATCTCCTTCCTTTCCTTCGAGGTCTTTCTTTTTTAGAGTAAGTTTATCTATCTGTTTTACATCCTCTGCACCTGCCTCCTTAAGAAATGCCATAAGCTGTTTATCTTTTGCATCCTCAAACGCAATAGGAATCACGAGCTTCGCCCCAAGCGTGACGGCAATCTTTCCTGCATCGGATGGTGAAAGAATATCGCCTCCGGAAACAGGAACAATGAGAATATCCACATCTCCAATCCCCTCAATTGTTTCTGGTGAAAGATCTGGGGATGCCAGTGCTCCAAGAATGCAAAGACGTATTCCCTCAAGATCAATTGTATATATCGTATTAAGCATTCCATCTTTGCCAACAGGTTTCGATGAAAGAAACCCGGAGATAGCAATACCACCAATTTCGTATTCGCCAGGTCCTGAAATAACAAACGGTACTTTGTCGCCATGTGAAAGATTCTCGACTCCATTCATATCAGCGTGGTTCATTGACACCAGCCCGATACGCGCAGCAAAGCGAATTTGCTTCATTTTTGACTGCTTGCCAAAAGGGTTTGAGGCAATAACGGTATCTCCTTGAGTAATTTTTACAAATTGTCCTCCGTGGTAGGTAATAATCATGTGATGGAGTATATCATTGATTTGAAAAAGAAAAAGGCGAAAAAGTTGGGGAAAATCGAAATATGCAACGTATACGCGAAATGCTTGACTTATTTCTGAAAGGTGCTATCATACTAACACTCTCGCAATGATGCTTGAGTCTTGTTCCTCAACCTACTTAGGAGAAAGTTCTATCGTGAAATACACTCAACTGATGAGTCTTTTAGTCTAAAACCCTGCCGGCGGCGCCTGTGATGCCCGTGAGTTGCGATCCTTGTGATGCGCACACCCCATTGGCCGCGTATTGCCCCAAAATGACCAAACCTCGGAGCCACCCTCATGAACTGGCCGTAGCTACAGTAAAATAGACAAAACCACACAGAACATACCCCCGCACACGTGCGGGGGTTAATTTTTATCCGGGCAGACTCTAAACCTTGCGAAAAAACGTTGCGTTTGGTAGTCTTTCGATACAACTTAGTTATTCACGCCATTTAGGGCTAACCCGTAACCGCAAATCATCTCATTATTGATGCACGCAATACGATCCCTAGAGGACAGACTTGTATCTGCCTCGTGCAGATTTTTATTTTTATGAAAACAAAAGAAATCGAAGAAGAACAAGAGATTATCATCGTTGGAGGTGAACAAATACTTTCCCCTGATCACGTGATGTCAAAATACATGACACAAATTACGAAGCGCCCTGAACCGGGTGAGATCGTTGAGGGTCCTGTTATTAAGGTCGGCAAAAAAGCAGTGTACGTCAACATGGCACCATTTGGTATTGGTCTCATTTTTGGCCGAGAGTACATGAATGCGCGCGACCTCGTGAAGCACATGAATGTTGGCGATGTCATTACCGCAAAGGTTGTCGAGGGGGAAAATGAAGACGGGTACATTGAGCTTTCGCTCAAAGAAGCTCGTCAATCGCTCATTTGGGGAGAGGCTGAGGAATACGTTCGCAAGAAGACTGTGCTTGACCTTCCCGTAAAGGATGCAAACAAGGGCGGACTTATGCTTGATTGGCAGGGTATCTCAGGATTTCTTCCCGCATCACAGCTTTCGGGTGACCACTATCCGCGCGTACTGGACGGAGACAAAGATAAAATTCTTGAAGAATTAAAACGTCTTGTTGGAACAAAGCTTTCAGTGGTCATGATCACGGCTGTTCCAAAGGAAGGTAAGCTTATCTTCTCGGAAAAAGAACAGAATCAAAAAGAAAAAGAAGAGATCGTCGCAAAATATCGCCTTGGTTCGATTGTTGAAGGTGAGATCACTGGTATTGTAGACTTTGGTGCGTTCATGAAAATCGAGGAAGGACTTGAGGGCCTTATTCATATTTCCGAAATGGATTGGGGTCTCGTTGATGACCCACGCAAACTCTTCAAGATTGGTGATCGCGTGAAAGCACAAATCATTGAGATCAAAGACAATAAAGTTTCTCTCTCAGTAAAGGTATTGAAAGAGAACCCATGGAAAGGAGCTGAGAAAAAATACAAGAAAGGTGATATTGTAAAAGGTGTTGTCATCAAGTTCAATAAGTATGGAGCACTTGCATCTATCGAAGAAGGAGTCTCTGGACTTGTCCATGTGTCAGAATTCGGCACAGAAGACAAACTCCGCGGAGCACTCGAGCTCGGTAAGGTATACCCATTTTCTATCACATTGTTTGAGCCAAAAGATCAACGCATGACGCTTGCATACGGAACTGAGAAAAAGGCTGAATAGCATTTTAAGCAGAAATAACCCATCATAATGATGGGTTATTTCTGCTTAA
>DIZR01000016.1 GCA_002429425.1 Patescibacteria group bacterium UBA6023 | reverse complement strand
ATTGTCGCCCTCCTTGTCTTTATCGTACTGATTGCATATTTTTTCTCACTAAAAAAATCAGAGACTTCTTCTACATCAGTGAAGTTAATCGTCAATCGTGAAGTGGTTATTTCAGTTTTTTACCAAGGAGAAGCATTCATTCCCTTTATCGATGGTTTCAAGGAAGGGCTTCATGAATTTATCGCACCTGCAAAAAATATTCATATTACCTACAAGATGAATGATGTTATTGGTGATACGCAGCCAATAATTAATGCAACAGTGAAAGATCTTATTGATAGTGATAAGCCAAACGTTATTATTGCAATAGGTCCACAAATAATTGCGTCAGCAAAACTTGCGACGATAGATTCAAAAATTCCTGTTCTGTATGGATTTGGTGGTAATCCCAATGACGGGAAATTTGTAAATGGAATGCAAAGTTCAGGAAACAATCTTACCGGTGTAACATGGCGTGCATTTGAACTTTCTGGGAAACGCCTTGAAATTTTAAAGCGGATAGACCCTCAAGTACATAGTGTACTTATCTATTCAAAAAAGGGGAGTGCTGCACTCAAATCCTCTATAGACTATATCGGTAAATCTGCCGCAATTGCCAAACTAAAAATCACCATTAAAGAAGTGAATACAACTGAGGAATTTTCCGTTGATCTTGAAAAATTCGACAAGAAGGAGTTTGATGCGGTGTCCTATGTGAATGATCCATTCTTTGTAAAGAATAACGTAATTTTTCAAAAGACTATTGCCGAAAAGAAAATTCCCGCAGTATTCCATGATGGATACTTTGCACGTTCAGGAGCACTGGCAAGTTTTGGTGCGGAGTACAGATCTTCAGGGAAACAATTGAGTCGCCTCGCAAAAAAAATTATTATTGACGGTCAAAAGCCAACCGATATTCCGAGTGAGGTAGCCACTCAGTTAAATCTTGTCCTGAATGAAGATACTGCAAAAAAGTTTGGTATTGTATTTCCTGAAGATCTTCTTCTCCTTGCAAATGAAATAATCCCCGTTACGACAACAAAAACATTGCTTCCATAAATAACCAATCATAACCCTCGTTATGTTCGAAGACTTTTATTTTTTTGATAGAGTGTAGTACAATAATTGTGCATGCGGTTCATTTCCACACTTAAAGCAATTACATCAAAAACGGTTTTCTATGTAATTGTGGTGCTGATTATCATAGTTGCAAACCTTGCGTGGTTTTATCCAACCATTCAATCACTTCGTCTACAAATTGCGAACCAGGAAGAAGCTAATGTGGCCATTGCGAGGATAAAGATCAAGTCATATCTTGCAGAGAAGATTTCTGATGTCGAGATACCCGGACAATATCTTTCTCGAGATCTGTCAGCAAAGAGCAATGAGATTATCATGGAACTCCTTCTTCGCGATGAATACTTCAATGTCGTTTCGCTTGTAGATCCGAAAGGAAATGAAATAATCAAGTTCGATAAATTTCGCACAGTACTTGATTCAAGTTATAGTAATCATTTGAATGAACCTGTGTTTAAGAGTGTAATGGAAAATGGCAAGCCTATTTTTACCGACGTGGTATTCTCACCGGATACATTTGAACCATTTACGGATTTGTATGTACCGATACATTCTCCCGCCGGTGGTGTACGAGCGGTAATAATTGCTCATTTGAATATTTCGTCACTTTTTGAAGCGATTGGTGTGTCCACCTTCAGCAACCGGGGTAAGGTGTATGTACTCGATGGGTCAGGCGTACTCGTAAGCGACCCTGACCACTCAAAGATGCTCCACGCTTCGTCCTACCGAGACCGCAGTATATTTAGTGCAGTACTCATGGCAAAAAATATTGTTTCAGCTGCAGACGATACCTATTCCTATGTTAATGAGGATGGAGTAAATGTACTTTCGGCTGGTGGGTATGTTTCCGAAACAGGATGGGTCGTTATTTTTGAGGAACCAAAGAATGATGCGCTTGCAGAAATTAACAGACTCGCTGTTTTTGCTATTATTGCGATTATCTTTATTATTTTTGTTGGTGTGCTTGTCCGAATGATAAACGGTGCACTTTCAAAACAAACACGAATGCTCGAAAGTAGTCTTGCGTCGGTGAGTCTTTTTTCGGATATTTTGAGCCAGACTTCTCAAGCGTGGGGAATGATGGATCTGTCGGGTAAAATAATTGATGCAAATAATGCATTTCTTATTCTTCTTAATTTCAAAAAAGAAGAATTAATAGGCATGTCATACTCTGACTTACTTGAATCAACTAAGCGAGCGAGGATTGTTGCGGAAATAAATCAAACAATGCAGGAAGGGCGACCATTTTCAAGTGAAGTAAAAATGGTAAAGCATGGTGGGGAATTACTTGATGCACATATTACGGTGAATGCATACCGTGATGAAGCTGGAGAGTTAAAATATTTTTATGGATTTGTTGCCGATAATACCGACATTAAACGTTATGAATACGAAATCAGCGAAAAAGCGGAAGACTTGAAGAAAAAAGTAGATGAACTTGAACGTACCACAAAACTCATGGTTGACCGCGAACTGCGCATGATTGAACTCAAGAATGAGATTCGACACTTAAAAGGGCAGCCTCTCACGGGAGATCCGGAATTAAATATTCCCACAAAATAAGCATATGAATGGAATTCTTACATATCGAAAAGAGGTAGCGAAAAATACCATTGAAATTGGGGTAAAATTTTCTACGCCACCCAATTTCACTTCTGGACAATACGTGTATTTGAGTATTCCTGATCTTGTTGATCCGATTAGGGGAAGTGGGCGAGATTTTTCTATTATTTCTTTACCTGGAGAAAAAACTCTCTCATTTGTGACGCGTGCATCAGCAAGCCCGTTCAAGCATGCACTCATGACACTTCCTATTGGCTCGACACTTGCGTGTGATGGTCCGTTTGGGTCATTTCTTCTTCCCGAGAACACTGTCGAGTCAATTGTGTTTATTGCCGGAGGAATCGGTATTGCACCATTTTTAAGCATGCTTCGTTCCTTCGAGTCCCTCCATCGTCCGCATAAGATTGTGTTACTCTATGGAAACAAAGACGAATCATCTGTTGCATTTCTTTCCGAACTTGCATTGTTTGAAAAAAATATTCCTGATTTTTCGTATCACCTCATCTACGGACCGATTGACGTTGGTTCGATTCGCAAAAACATCCCTAACCCAGAGGGATTTATGTGGTATGTTGCGGGTCCTCCTATGATGGTTGCCACAGTACAGTACGCGCTCGGTGATATGGGTATTTCTCCTGTTTCAATTCGTACTGAGCTTTTTTCAGGATATATTTCAGGTATTCAAGAGGAAGATGCACCCATTCCAAATGTCATCGTGTCGAATGACGAGCGAAGTAAGGCTATCCTTGAGGCATTATCTGAATTGATACTCGTGAGTGAGACTGATCTCGATGGGACAATTACTTATGTAAATGATAAATTCATTGAGGTTTCTCAATATTCGCGCGAGGAACTTATTGGTAAAAATCATCGTATATTAAAGTCGGGTGAACATTCTGACTCTTTCTTTCAGAACCTATGGCAAACGATCTCGCATGGAAAAGTGTTTCGTGGTGAGATTAAAAATCGCGCAAAGGACGGCAGTTTCTACTGGGTTGATGTGAATATTGCACCGATCTTTGATAAAAAGGGAAGAATTATTCGCTACACCGCCATCCGATTTCTTATTACTGATCGAAAAATTAAGGAAGAAGAAATGAGACAATTTGCGGATGAACTAAGACGTGCAAATATCACTACGGAAGACCGCAAGCGTGCACTACTTAATATCCTTGAGGATGCTCGCGCGCTCGAGCAATCTCTTCGCGACGAGCGGGAAAGGCTTACCACCGTCCTCTCTTCAATTGGTGAAGGTTTATTTGTGGTTGATGATCATTTTTGTATCACCCTCATTAATCCAATTGCGTTAAACTTTTTTGGACGCACTGCGAGAGACGTTATTGGAAAGAATGTACATGATGTGGTGAAAGTATGGAATAAAGACACCGAGATAGCGGATGCGCTCCGTCCAGTAGAACGTGTGATGATGGAAAAGAATACTGTGATCATAACTCTCGATGATGATATGTATTATGTTGCACACGGAGGAAAGAAAGTCCCTATTTCCTTAACTGCAACAGCGCTTGGAACAGAGGGAGTTCTCGGTGTGGTGGTGGTGTTTCGTGATATTACTATCGAGAAACAACTTGATGAGACAAAATCGGGATTTATTTCTGTTGCATCACATCAGCTGCGTACACCGCTCACTTCTATTCGTTGGTACGCGGAAATGCTTCTCAACGGTGATATGGGTGAACTCACCATCGACCAAAAAGATTTTGCGCAGCAGATTTATGACGGTGCGGTGCGTCTGTATAGTACGATTGACATGCTTCTTTCGATTACGCGTATTGAGGCGGGAAATGTGCTTGAACAAGCAAGCGAGATCGACTTTAATGCGTTCATCCAAAAGATTGTCACTGATATGAAGCCACTTTTTGAACAAAAGGAATTAAAGGTTGTAACTAATTTTTCACTATCAGCACGCTTTGTGTATATTGATACTTTTATGCTCCGTGAAGTGTTCTCGAATCTTATTGCGAATTCCATTCGTTATACAAATAATACTGGTGAAATAATTATCTCAGTTGTTGATGCGAATGATGAGCTCAAAGTATCGATTTCCGATAATGGAATTGGTATCCCCGCCAATCAGAGGACCCGTGTGTTCTCAAAATTTTTCCGTGCAGACAATGCCATGAGAAAAGCTCCCGATGGAACGGGACTTGGACTTGCACTGGTAAAAGGATTTATCGAAAAATGGGGAGGTCGAATTTGGTTTGATTCTGAGGAGGGAAAAGGTACAACGTTTTATTTTACTATTCCTGAATTTCGTATCATTCGAAGAGTCGCGAATCCCCCATCCTCAGTAAATTCAACACCACCAGCTCCAGAAACTCCGGCAATTGGTTCTTTAAATGATGCTTCACAGCAAGGTTAAGCGTGATATACTTGTAAAAATGATAGAAAAATCAACAACAAAGGAAGGAGAAGATCATAGCAAGAAACCAAAGCATATTCTTGTTGTTGAGGATGATCGTGCGTTACATAAAGCGATTATTTTCAAATTGAAGCGATTGGGTCATTTTCCTATTTCTGCATATAGCGCAGAAGAGGCCACCGAGATACTCAAAAAATCCTCAGAAGAAATTGATTTTATTTGGCTCGATATTCTTCTTCCTGGTATGGATGGGCTCGAATTTTTGCGTCTTATGAGAAAAAATCCTGCTCTAAAGGATAAAAAAGTTACGGTCATATCGGTATCGGGTGGTCTCATGATGAAGGATCGAGCAATGGAACTTGGTGCGGATGACTATATTGTAAAAAGTGACCACAATTTAAGCGATATTGTAAATATGGTAGTTGAAAAATCATGAGCATAGCAGGAAAAAAAATACTCATTATTGAAGATGATGAGCACATTGCACGTGTGTATGCTATTAAACTCGGAAAGGAGGGCGTTACTCTTTTTACTGCACGCGATGGAGAAGATGGGCTAGGAAAAATTCAATCAGAAATTCCTGATATTGTTCTTCTTGATCTTATGCTTCCGATTAAGGATGGTTTCTGGGTACTTGAAGAAAAAGCAAAGCTCTCTGCATCGATCAAGAAGATACCAGTTATTGTCCTTTCGAATTTAGGGCAAGCAGAAGATATCAATCACGCACGCTCACTTGGTGCCGTGGATTATATAATTAAGGCAGGTACCTCTATCCAGGCTGTTGTTGATCTTGTGAAGGAGCACCTCAAAAAAGCTGAGTAATAGATCATTCCACGACAGACTCCTTGCCGGCAGATGCAATAGAGTACAATTGTTCATTAATTTTATTATGTGAATACGATTTCTTCCCTCCAGTATTTTGTATACATCCTTCGTTGTGTCGATGACACACTTTATACAGGGATAACGAATGATCTCGCGCGAAGGTTGATTATGCACCAAACGGGGAGAGGGGGAATGTATACACGTGCACATCCTGGAGTTGCGATGGTTTATGTTGAAAAATGTGCACGAAGAGGTGAGGCACTTCGTAGAGAGATTGTCATAAAAAAATTAAGTCGAGCACAAAAGCTCGCACTCATTGTTGAATATGAAAAAGCTAAATAAACCCCAGATATTATGGGGAAATTTTTTGCCACAGTATCTTTTTTGTGTTCTTTTTGCTATGCTCTCACCACTATGGCAGGAAATAATGATGTTATTATCCGTTTTGAAGAAGTGTCGTTCGAGCACGGTCATAATAAGCCTATTTTAAAAGAGGTCAGTTTTTCGGTGCGTACAGGCTCTAAGGTGACGGTCATGGGGCAAAACGGTGCAGGAAAAAGCACATTGTTCAGCCTCTTAACGGGGGAGCGTAAGCCTGATGATGGAAAAATCCATGTGACCCGAGGTGCTTCGATTGCGATCGCGCGTCAGGTAATACCACGAGATGAACTCGAACTCACGGTGCGCGCATTTTTCGAGTGTCGTTTTAAGGAGAAAGTGTATGATATTGAGCCAAAGATTGCGAAGGTCCTTGAGGTTGTTCACCTCAATGCTCCACTTGACCGTATCGTAAGGTCTTTTTCTGGTGGACAACAGGCACGACTTCTTCTTGCTGCTGCGCTCATTGCTGAGCCTGACATACTATTACTTGATGAACCAACAAATAACCTCGATAAAGCAGGTATTCAACATTTGACTGAATTTCTCATTGCTTCACAAAAAACTTGCATTGTTATCTCTCATGATGCGGATTTTTTGAATGCATTCACTGATGGTGTGTTGTATCTCGATATTCATACCCACGTGGTTGAGCAATACGCAGGAAATTATTTTGACGTACTTCGTGATATCACTGCACGTGTGGAACGTGAGAACAGAAAAAATGCTCAGCTAGCAAAATCAATTCAAGAAAATAAGGACAAAGTAAACTTCTTTGCGCAGAAGGGTTCAAAGATGCGTCTCGTTGCAAAACGCATGCGCGATAAGATCGAGGAGATGGAAGAAGAGAAGGTTGACGTGCGTCGTGAAGACAAGACGATTCGACCGTTCGTTATTCCTGTTCAGGATGGTCTTGGTGGAGATGTGTTGACGTTATCATCAGTACGGATAATCCATGACCATAAACCAAAAAATAAAAGCGTGAAAGTCGCTCTTCGCAAGAACAAGCATCTTCTTCTTGCTGGGCCAAATGGTATTGGGAAATCCACACTCCTTGAGTCTATTGCTCGTGGTACATGTGAGGGCGCAACGCTTGCAAAGGGAGTCACTATTGGATACTATCGTCAAGATTTCTCAACACTCAATTTTGATCATACGGTTTATGATGAACTGAAGGCGGTACTTCCACGTGAAGATGAGGAAAAGATCCGTTCAACTGCGGCAAGTTTTCTTATTTCTGGGGCGCTCATATATACCAAGATTGGCAATCTCTCTGAGGGGCAAAAGGGTCTTGTCGCATTTGCACGTCTTGTGCTTGAGCGACCCGGATTACTTATTCTCGATGAGCCAACGAACCATATCAACTTTCGCCATATTCCCGTTATCGCAAAAGCGCTTGACCAGTATGAAGGAGCGATGATTCTTGTTTCCCATGTTCCTGATTTTGTAAAACACATACGTATTGACGAAACGCTTGAGCTTGGTTAATGAACGAACTCTCCGCACTTCATTTGCATCTATTGAAATAGTGGTAGAATGAAGCGATGCTCACTGTACAAAATCTCCAAAAGAAATTTAACAATCATTTTGCTGTTGATAATGTAGATTTTTCTGTTTCATCCGGAGAAATTTTCTCACTTATTGGTCCGAACAGCTCAGGAAAGACAACCATCGTGAAATCTATTACGGGGCTATTGCGTATTGATGGAGGGCAAGTAACCGTTGGAGGAAATGATGTTGCGAAGAATCCCAAAGAAGCAAAATCGTTGATCGGATATATTCCTGATGAGCCGGCAGTGTGGAGTGGTATGACGGGGGAGGAATTTTTGCATTTTGTTGGAGCATTGTATGGCATGGATCCTGAGCTGCGTAGAAAAAAGATAAAGGAACTTCTTCCACTTTATGCGCTTGATGGAGTTGAAAAAGATCAGTTTGAGCAATACTCAAGGGGCATTAAACAAAAATTCAGTATACTCGCGGCGTTGATGCATGAACCCAAACTTATCGTTGTTGACGAGCCTATCGTGGGGCTTGATCCAGAGAGTGCAATTGTAACAAAAAAGATCTTTCACGATTTTGCTCGTGCGGGCGGTGCGATACTTCTTGTGACGCATACACTTTCCATTGCTCACGAAATATCAACTCGAATTGGAGTATTGAAGAAAGGAAAGCTTATTGCCGTTGGAACATTTGAGGAATTAAAGCAAATAGGAAAAGTAGGTCATAATGCGACTCTTGAAGATGTATATACCGCACTTACGCGCATTATGTAATTATGTTTTCACTTATCTTTACATATTATCGAAAGGGAATTATCCGCTATTTTAGGCGCGATACACTTGCAAAATCGGTTACAGCATTTTTGTTCCTTTTCATTATTTTGATACTTGCATTGCTTACACACTTTGGGTTTTATTTTGGATTTAGTTATATTTTGAAGGATAACTTTTTTGGTGAAGCGATATCACTCTATATTATTGAGCTATTCCTGCTTATCTCGTCAGTATTGGTATTTGCGAGCGCTATGGTAAGTGGTATGGTGATACTTTTTCGAGCGGATGATGGACCGATACTTTTAGCATCTCCTCGCTACGCATTGAAACCATTCTTAGTATTCTCGCGAATGTTTTTTTCTTCACTCTGGCCACTGTTGGTCATAATTATTCCCGCTCTTATTGCTATTGTACGCGTATTTCCATTATCAAACGTAGGTTTTCTTCTTACTCTTTTTTCTGGAGTACTGCTCGTATTCATTGCCGTACTCCTTGCGATGCTCATGCTTTTTACCGTCTCATTTATATTATTTTCATTGCGGATATTTTCAAAACGCCATCTGCTTATTGTAAACACCACCATATTTTTCAGTTTTCTTGGAATCATATGGTTAAGATTTCATGCAGTTAATCTTGCTGATTTTTTTCAGGCACGATTATTGTCACGTAATGTTCCTGATTTAACACCAATTCTTCATCAATTTGATATATTTCCTTCACATGTTGTTACGATGGTCCTTTATTATAGTGAACATGGTGAATTTATTTTTAGTTTTGCTTCATTTATTTTTCTTACGTTGTTCGCATGTGTTCTTTTTTTACTTTTTGTATTTTCAACTAGGCATTACCTTGAATATTGGCAAGTAGCTCAAGAGAATGTCGGGATGATCAGTGGTCCAATAAAAAATATGCATGGTACTCCCTTCATTGCTCGCGCAACAAGTGCCCAAGTCGCACTACTCCTCAAGGAGTGCATATTGTTTGTGCGCAATCCGAAGGGAATGCTTTGGCTCGGCTTTATTTTGGTTATTTGGGGCATACAAAGTGCATCGAGTTTCTTTTTGGTGCATGGACTTGGGGTAGAGCGTGTTACGGAAGGGAAAGTTCCTCTTATTGCCGGGGCATTTCAATTTGCTCTCGTAGCATACTTCATGTCGATGTTTGCATTGCGATTTACCTTTCCCTCATTTTCTGAGGAACAAAAAACTGCATGGGTGGTCCGGAGTTCGCCACTTGCTATTTCAGATATTTTTACTGCAAAATTATATTTTTTTATAATATTATTTTGCACTATTGCAGTGTTGTTTACTGCACTCAATGTTTCAATTATCGGTTTCAGTCTAGTTACCACTCCGCTATTGTTTGCAATGGTTATTGTTTCCGTAATAACAATAACCGTGTATGCTCTATCACTTGGGGCACTATTTCCAAATAATGAAACTGATGACCCTGAAGTGCTTTCGACAACGCTTCCAGGACTTAGTTTTATTGCACTTTCACTCATATATGGCGGTTTAGGGGCATTGGTATTTCGGGAATATGCACTATTTGGTGGTTGGGGATTTGTTACATTATTTGTGGGCTGTTCATTTTTGGGTACAATGTATCTTATCTATGTTGCAAGGATGTCACTCACTAATCGGTATATTGCGTAGTTTTGTTCACTGAATAAGTACATTACTTGTGAATATATCGTGGGCATGAAATAATATAATCAAATTCTATTATGAATATCGGCAATGATAACAAAGAAACAGATATAACCGGAGCATCTTTTCCTGTGGTGAATGAGTGCTCAATGCGCGATGATACCGTTTGGTACCGCATCAATACGTCTGTGGATGGGGATGAGGCTCTCCGGCTCGATATGGTAGGGAGACAATTTATTGAAAAACAAAATGCACGCTATGTGATGATTGATCTATCTCACGCAAAGCAGTTTTCATTGAGCGCACAGCATTCCTGGGTAGAATTTTTGAAACATCCGAAGATTGTTCGCACGGCAATATATGGCGTCTCTATGCTTTCGCGTGTCATTGCAACGCTGATTATTACTGCAGCGAAGAAGGAAAATGTGAAAATGTTTGAACATGAAGCAGAAGCATACGAATGGGTTCAGGG
>DIZR01000089.1:10242-10546 GCA_002429425.1 Patescibacteria group bacterium UBA6023 | reverse complement strand
TTACGTAACATGTAGCGGTCGCGACATGTTACGTAATTATTCTGTACGAAAAGCATTTAAGGTTGGACTCTTTTCTCGTATTCTTACGAACTTTTTTGCATATGCTTATTTTGTGATACATGACACAACTCAATTTCCTAAAAGTTTCTTGAATACCTTTTCGTTCATATCATGTGCAATAAGATCCCAATCATATTTTGCAAACGCAAGTTCGCGTGCGTTCTTTATTATCTCCTCGCGCAATTTTTCATCTTCCATTAAACGGGTGAATTGCCGAGCAATACCCTCCGGACTACGAGGATTC
>DIZR01000089.1:9861-10156 GCA_002429425.1 Patescibacteria group bacterium UBA6023 | reverse complement strand
CCTCCGGACTACGAGGATTCACTGCAAGTCCGGTCGACTTTTTGTCAACGTTGCGTTCTGGGTCAAAAAGAAAATCAGCAATGCCACCCTCTTGTGTCGCCACCACAGGTAACCCTGCAGCCATTGCTTCCACAAATGAATTACCCATTCCCTCAGAGAGTGACGGGCGTGTGAAAATATCAGAGATATGGAGATATTTCGGCATCTCTTTGTGATCAATCTGACCCAGAAACATCACGCGCTCTGCGACACCTTTTTCTTCCGCAAGCGCACGAAGCATCATCTCATCAGGGCC
>DIZR01000089.1:2777-9798 GCA_002429425.1 Patescibacteria group bacterium UBA6023 | reverse complement strand
CATCAGGGCCTATGCCAAGTATGAGAAATTTGAAATGTTCCGGCAACAACGCGAGTGATTTTATGACGTCATCAATCGCATTCTTTTTTACCAGCCGTGATGTTGTGATGATGTATACATCGTCTTTTTTCTTGCCAAGCTTCTCTTTAAGCAATTCGAGTTCAAGGGGAGGATAAACTTGCGAAAAATGTTTCGTATTCACCGCATTCGGTACTACCTCAAGCGGGCCCTTGTATCCCATTGCCCGCGCCCAGTTTGCAAGAAATATCGAGATCGTCTGCACAAAATCAGCAGTGGTAAATCCACGAACAAAGAGCGGATAAAGCGGACGCATCTTCTTTTGAATATACTCCGGAGGATCTCCTTCTTGCAATGTGAGTAGGTACGGTACGGAAGGATGCAGTATTTTGAAAATTGCCGCAGGTACACCGCACGAATGTGCCATCATCGCCCACGTCGCATCATAGTGATTTTTTTTGTGGAGCTGATGCGCCTTCCACGCGGCAAGAAATTGAAAGAGAAATTTATTGAGATGGAGTGGCATTTTTTTGATATCTGCCATTGACGGCTTGTCTGCCGTAAAACCAATTCGATGCACCATGACATTCCCGATCTTTTCCATTCGAGGCAAATTTTTATCAAAACGCAAACAGACAAGATCGAATGAAATCTCATTCGGATCAATACGGTCGGTTATTTCTTTTACGGCCACCTCCGCCCCACCGATAAGGTTCGGATAATATCCAAGCGAGAATATAAGGACTTTTTTCATAAGATATAGACAATACTCCAGAGCATGTTAGATTGCACACAGAGAATTATGTACCCATCATAGGAGAAAACTCTTGAAAAAACCAGCAATTCAAAGCATATTCATTGATTTTGGAAATGTGTGTGCAACATTCGATTTTGAGCGATTTCTCAAGAACTTTAGCGAACACACACTCACTCCAGAAAGTAGGCTTGAGGAGGCTTTATTTGACGGAAAGAATTATAGTAATCTTTTTGCAAAATTTGAGCGCGGAGAAATATCACCCGCACAATTTTTTCATTCACTAACGGAATTTCTTGATTGTCGTGCACGAATCGACTTTGAAACATTTGCGGATTTCTGGGTTGATGTTTTTATTGCAGAAAATACAGAACTCAACGCGCTCTTGGATTTATTTCCACAAAAGAAATATCTTCTTTCAAATACCAATACACTTGCGTACGGTCGCTATATTGCAGAATCCGCAATCGTTCGCAAACATTTTCGAACAGAAGATGAACGTATTCTTTCATGTCGCGTTGGTGCGATAAAACCTGATATTGGAATATATCATCATGCGATCGCACGATCAGGCACCCTTGCATGTGAGACAATCTTTGTCGATGATGTTGCAGAAAATATTTCTGCATGGGAGTCATTAGGAGGACATGGAATTCTCTATAATGCGCATCACGATTCTATCGATACACTCAAAGAAAAATTCCAAATACTTGGATTACTCAAGTAAAAACCTCATTTTGCAAATATTGCAAAATGAGGTTTATTTTTGCATAAAATACATAATAAAAAAATGAGACAGCAGAAGCTATCTCATTATTAATGTTTTCAGGCTGCGTAACGCCCGACAAGCTGGGTAAGGTCTTCTCCAAACTCTGGAAGATTCTCAAGTTTAACCTTGAAAATCTGTCTTACTTTCTCATGAAGAGGATATGATGAGCGATCTCCACGATGCGGTGCTTCAAAGATCACATTACTGCCATATGTCGCACCCGCATAACAAGTATCTGCAGGTGTGACCATGAGTCCTTGCGCAAGCGTTTTATATTTCCCTTCGTACTGAGGGTCGTTGTAAACTTGTTGCGCAACCTCTAAGCAACGAGCCATATGATTCGCGCTTGAAACAAGCACTGCATCAGTCACCCCTCGTGCAAGAAATGCATCACCAGCCGCAAGTAGCTCTTCTTTGGTGTTCTGCGACCTTACATCAATCACCACTTCCGCTTGTGTTTTTGCATACAACACTGCGCCGTTTGGTGTAAATGAAACATCGAGCCCGCCAAGCGCCTGAAATTGCTTGAGAGCGTCAAACTCTCCAAGTTGTTTCTTTTTTTGAAAAAGCGTGTCAAACATATACTGCCCTTCCTTCACGCCATCGCGCTCGGATGCACCGGTACCAAAAAATATTACTTTTGCATCAAGCTTAAAGAACATTTGGATTGCTTTGGGGATTCTGCCCATCATGAGCGGAGGTGTTCCCCATGCAAGATTTTCCCATTCCTTTGCTTGAAGATGTGGACCATGCACCAAAATTCCAACTTTCATTTAACCACTCCTTGTATATATAAAAGCATTGCTCGAATACAAAATTCCGTGCAAATTATAGTATGAAAACAGTATTTAGTCAAACTACTTCGGACGGTGGAGTTTTTTCTCCTGTTTGTTTGCCATGTCCGCGTAGGCAAAACGTACTTTGTTCACAAAGCTTTTCGTATCCCCTGCTGGAGCAATAGCGGGAACATCTTTTAATAATTGAGCACCCTGTGCCAGTGCAATATTAGATACGTAAATTGTTCCCGCCTTTCTCAAAACTAATCGATAAATAGGAGTAAGTAGTCGCGCCTTCCACCCCTTATGTGAAAGCTCTTTATCATCAAGTGTCATCAGTAAATTGCTTTCATTATTTGTGAGCTTATACAGCAGTGCCGCCATTCCACTGTAGGAACCCATAATCGACCACACAAAACGATATTGGTGAGTCTTCGCAAGCTGTCGCGCTTTCATAAATCCAGCAATTGGCAAAAGATACTTATCGAGCGAGGAACCTACTCCGACACGATGCACGATGTCCGTACCAACTTCCTCTACACCAGTAACACCTTTGCGGAATTTTGTCGTGACAATATGAAATTCCGTATCAGGCATTTGCTTTGAAAGCTCGAATAGTGCTTTTTCTGCAGGACCGAGATCGGGATAATATGTCGTTGCAAACACAAGAACTTTTTTCTCTGCGGGTTCAAGTGTACGAAAATATGGGATGGTCTTCTCGAGTCCAGTGCGGAGTGGAATTTTTGGTTCCCAACCAAGAATACGCTTTGCTTTTGCAATATCGGGACAGCGTCGCTTGGGATCATCAGTCGCACCCGCTGCATAGATGATCTTTGATGGAGATTTGATCATCGCAATGATCGTTTTGGCGAGCTCCTTCATGGTAATCTCTCCTGGATTTCCAAGATTGATCGGACCCGTCTCTCCTTGATGTTTCATGAATCGATCGATACCTTCGATAAGATCCTCAATATACTGGAAACTTCGCGTATGACTTCCATCACCATAAATGACGAGATCTCTTCCTTGCAATGCATTCAAGATGAAATTCGTCACGGCGCGACCATCATTCTGATCCATGTTCGCTCCATATGTATTGAAGATGCGTATGATACGAATATCAACACCGAATTCACGATGATAGTCCATCATCAAAGTCTCTCCCACGCGCTTTCCTTCGTCATAACATGCACGAGGTCCGAGTGGATTTACGTTTCCACGGTACTCTTCATTTTGTGGAACTTCAAGCGGATCACCATACACTTCTGAAGTTGAGGTCTGGAGAATTGTCGCACCATCACGTTTGGCGAGCTCAAGGAGATTGATGATTCCAATGGTATTGGTCTTTATTGTGTGGACGGGGTTGAACTGATAGCTTGTGTATGAACCTGCACAAGCACAATTGATAATCCAATCAATTTTTTCTTTGATGTGGATTGGATCAATAATATCCCCTTGTATAAATTTAAAATTTGGATTCTTGAAATGATGCTCGAGGTATTTGGGTTTCCATGTCGTCTGGAGATTATCAATGACAATAACACGATGTCCTTCATGGAGATATTTCTCAACCAAATGAGAGCCAATGAAACCAGCACCACCGGTGACGAGGATGGTCTTCTTTTCTGAGGAATTTTTCATAATGTTACTATAGTATAATCGAGTCCAGAACAAAAGGTTGCATATATGTGAGTATGCCTATTGGTGACACTACTTTAAGTCTTCCCTCCCTTCGATAATATCCTCAATAATGGCGTATTCGTCAGCAATAGTGACATCGCCTCGATGACTCTGCGCAATAATAAACCCCGCAAGGATGAGGAGGATAATTCCAAGCAATACGAGTAACCATTTTGACCCACCATCGATTTCATACCCGCGTGAAGCAAGACTTGCACCAAGTTCGGCAGGATTTTTTTCCCACAATACTGTTTCTGCAGTATTTGTTGCGCCATTCGGACTACTGACTTTCTGTATATCATTTATTTTCGAGACACTTTCTCCTTCATAGGTTTTTGTATGTGACAGTGGCACGAGAGACGCAGCAGACGTCACCGTAGTGTGTTGCCCTGCATTAACTTCCGCCGATTGTGGAGTCGCAGTCGCCATGGTAAATATAATTTTTCCATCGGGGAAATGCAGGGAAAGGTCTGTTTCAATATCACGGAAATGACTAAGGTGATTTGCAAGAAGAAATGTTTTCTTTGGAAGAATTATCGAATTGGGTGGGAAAGCAAACGCTACAGATCCACTGCTGGTAGTAATTGTCCATTCCGATAGATCTATTTCACGATTCGCGCGATTTAGAAGCTCAATGTATCCATTGTCCCCTGCGACGATTTTTGAAATGACCACATCCGGCATCACAGCGATGACCGACAAGCGATCCGTGCGACGATACGTGGACCAAAACACTTCGAGAGTCACAACGTATTCTCCCGGGAACTCATACACGTGTGATGTGGTCTTCCCTGCCCCTATTGCTCCATCACCGAAATTCCAACGATACGTTGCGGTGTCGAGTGACTCTCCGTACAAGCCCGTTGCACTTCCATTGAAGGTCACGGGAAATAGTGCGAACACATTCTTGTCATCACCTGCCAAAACGACAATATCTTTTCGTGGGAAAATCTCCGAAGAAACTGTCGTCTTGGTTGGCGTGGTTGCCATTGTTGATTTTGATGGAACGAGGGAATCCCCTGACGTACCGGTATTTATCGTTGTGTTTGTGTTTGTATTTGTATCAAGTACCACGCTCGCTTGTGCAACATTTTGTGCACGAGGGGTTGATGTTCCTGTTATCCAGCCACCCGTTGTACGTTGTGCCGTTTCTTTTGTAATATTATTTCCTCCAATGTTTACCCAATCTACACCGCCAATAACCGTATCAACACTCACTCCGTTTGTATTCAACAAACGTAGCGTTTCACCACTATTCGAAAGTCCACTTCCAAACGCAGCAATAAGGTCGGCAGTTACGCCGGGAACGGTTGTGTCATCAGTTCGCTCGATAAGAAAATATCCATTCGCGGAAATAGTTCCCGATAATGCAATGGAAGGAGAACCGTCATCTGCCACAATCTTCCACCCCGACAGATCCACCACATGTGCGTCTTCATTATAAAGCTCAATCCACTCATTCGTACTTGAATCGGTTGTTCCCATCCATGCAATCTCATTCATGATGACACTCGCATAAGCAGGGGTTGCAAGTAGCGCCCATATAAAAAATATTGCTCCAAACAAATTCCTTTTCATAATTGGGATAGTACTCGAAAAACTCGAGTATGCAAGTGTATAGCACAACAAAAAACTCCTCGTGCGAGTGTCAAGAGTTATCAATATTTTTCGTATAAAAAAGGCGCATCATATGATGCGCCAAATGCCAAATATTACTTTTGGAGAGCAATCCGAGGAACTTCTGGAACAAGATCCGGGGATAATCCCTTGATGACATGTTCACTCCGCAGATGTACTTTTGCGATCTTCTCGTTGGTTCTTTGATAGGTGGGGAGCGTAAGAAACGCTTTTCGAAAAATACCCTCACAGATTGTCCGCAAACTCCGGGCACCAGTTTTTTCCTTTATTGCCTTTCGCGCAATTTCAATAATTGCATCATCGTCACAGACAAGTTCCGCACCATCAAGCGCAAAATTCAGTCCATACTGCTTGATAAGCGCATTCTTGGGCTTCGTAAGAATAGTACGCAAAGTTTCTTCATCAAGCTCATCAAGTGTTGCTCGAACAGGAAGACGACCGATGAATTGAGGATCGAGACCAAACTTGACTAAGTCATCGGGGATAACGTCATGGATAAGCATCTTCGAAGTCACCGCATTTGCTCCACCCACATTGACTGCATTGAAACCGATGCCCCCTGAAGTTTTACCCATTCGCTTTTCAATGATCTTTTCAAGACCGTCAAATGCACCCGCGAGAATGAAGAGGATATTCTTCGTGTTGAGTTTGATCACCTCCTGATTTGGATGTCTCCGTCCACCCTCAGGAGGAACTTCTGCAATAGTCCCTTCAATCATTTTGAGCAGTGCATTTTGCACTCCAGTACCACCGACGTCTCGTGATGTGGATAATGATTCTTTGCCACCAAGCTTATCAACTTCATCGACAAATATAATACCGAACTCAGCTTTTGCAACATCCATATCACAACTCTGCAGAAGGCTAAATAGCATACCTTCGACATCTTTTCCTACATACCCTGCTTCGGTGAGCGACGTCGCATCACCGGTTGCAAATGGCACATTAAGGATTTTCGCAAGTGTTTCTGCAAGATGTGTTTTTCCTGAGCCCGATGGTCCAATGAGAAGAACATTCGATTTTTCCATCTCGACGCCATCATTTACTTTTCCTAATTGCATCATGCGTTTGTAATGATGATACGCGGCGATTGCAAGAATTTCTTTAGGAACACGTTGTCCGATTACATACTCATCGAGCCGTGAAACAATCTCTTCGGGAGTAAGCAAACCTTCCACTGTCGAAGTACTCAGTGTGCTTGCCTCACTACGAATAATATCATTACATAAGCTAACGCATTCGTCACAAATATATACCGACGGTCCAGAAATAAGATTCTTGACCTCATGCTGACTCTTCCTACAAAAATTGCAGTACAGCATTTTGTCTGATGTGCTTGTAGTCATGATGAACTCCTCTCGAACCCGCCTATTGACAGATAGATGA
>DIZR01000089.1:1792-2709 GCA_002429425.1 Patescibacteria group bacterium UBA6023 | reverse complement strand
CTATTGACAGATAGATGAAAAAATTACTTCTTACTTGAGACTAAAGAACTTCGCCCACCTTGTCAAACGAATTCAATGAAACTTTCTGTGTAGTCGGAAATTAATCAGCGAGCACGCCACGGAGGATGTCTTCAGGTATTTCCTGTGGAGTAACGGGGGAAATCATATCATCAAGCAATACTCTCGGTTTTATTTCAGGAATCGGTTTGGTAGATTTTTCTTCAATTACTTTCGGAATGTAACTTTTACCTTGTTCAATACTATCCGGCGAGACATGAGGTACCCTTGGGTTGGGAGAAATTTTCGATTCTCCTGAAGAAGGTACTTGCCCCTTGTTTGAAGTCATCGCGGCGTGAAGTGCAGCTTTAAGTCCTGACATATTTTCTGCTGATGGTCCTTTATCTTTTTTGGGTTGTGATTTCAATAATGAAAGAGGGGCACTTGCAACAGAAGGTCTTGTTTGCACTGCCTCCGATTCTTGCTGGGGTTTTTCATTCACCGAATCTTTTGTGTCTCTATCGGTATTAAGTTTTTGAAATTCCTGCTTGAATGGTTGATGGAGTTGGGGTGTAATGGCAGAAGATTGCGGAGGTAAGATTTTGGCTGTTGTATCAACGGTACCAAATACATGATATGCAGGTGGTCTTTTTTCAGTAGATACCAATGTTTTAGGTGTAGCAGTATTTTCATTTACCATAACAACAGAAGAAGGACTCAATGTTGAAACATGGTATGGAGCCTTCGGAACCAACATCGAAGGACGTGAGACAATGAGAGGTACCGCAGGTACGGTTACTACTTCTTGCGCTTGTTGAACGATCGAAGTATCGGGTGCTTGGGGTGCCTGCACAGGAGTCATTATTGGCGCTATTGGCGTTGGAATAAATGTACGAGGTGGAACAGACGGAGTAAATGTT
>DIZR01000089.1:0-1738 GCA_002429425.1 Patescibacteria group bacterium UBA6023 | reverse complement strand
GACGGAGTAAATGTTTGCGTCCGCTCTGGTCGTGCACCAGGAGCATATTTTTTTGTTTCTGGTACAGATGATGCATTTGGAT
The DNA here is from genome assembly GCA_002429425.1 of Patescibacteria group bacterium UBA6023. Lineage (GTDB taxonomy): Bacteria > Patescibacteriota > Minisyncoccia > Phycocordibacterales > UBA6899 > MHLP01. Next base: position 1,656 of record DIZR01000089.1, on the reverse strand, counting down.
CGCGGGGTGGCGGCGGGGTAGGCTCGTGCCACTTACGAATATCTTCTTCCACCTGTGCGCGCGGAAGTGCGAACTGTCGATGTGATGCATCGATAACTTCTTGTGCAAAGTTGCGGGCGGGCATGGCGGGACGATTAAGGGTAGTCGCGGAAAATGGCGCGGAACCGATGCCCCGTATCATCAATTTCATATACACTTGCGCAAAACCTAAGTTGACCATATCCTCCGCGAGAAACACAGGAGCAAACTCCTTTTCAAGGACATCTGCATCGTAAGAGCCGACACGAAATGAAATCATGGTACCTACGTTTCCAAATACCGCCGCACGCACTTCATCGGACATCTGCTCGATGTATTGGTGCGCAATTGTGAGTGAAAGTTTGTATTTTCGTGCCTCGGAAAGAATATCCGCAAAAGACTCATTGGCGAATGACTGGAACTCGTCAACATAAAGATAAAAAGGTGGAAGATTTTTCACGGACTCCGGACCGACATCTGCACGACTCATCGCCGCAAGATAAATTTTAGTAATAAGCATGGAACCGACAAGGTTTGCATTTCCCTCTCCCATGCGCCCCTTGGATAGATTAACAATGAAAATTTTGCGCTTATCCATGATGTCGCGAATGTCAAACGTCGACTTTGGTTGGCCAACCAAGTTACGAATGAGCGGATTCGCCGCAAATTGCCCAACTTTATTTTGAATCGCGGCAGTCGCTTCGGTCGCAAATTTTTCTGAATACTTCGCATACTCATCGACCCAAAATGCGCGGACCGATGGATCGGTGATATTTGCAACGATCATATTGCGATAATCTTTGTCGGAATACATACGATTCACCCCAAGAAGTGTGGTGCCTGGTGTTTCCATAAGTGCCAACATCGTATTGTTCAAAATATATTCCATGCGCGCACTCCACATATCGGCCCATACTTTTTTAAATGAGCCCATGAGTCCAGACACAACAAGTGGGCGCTTATCGCGACCCATGTCTTCCATCACGTTGAGTCCCACAGGAAATTCCTGATCATACGGCGCAAAATAAATCACGTCGTTGATGCGATGCTCGGGCACATAAGAAAGCAAAGTTTCCGCGGTGCCACCATGCGGGTCGATGAAGCACACCCCTTCACCATTTTGAATATCTTGAATAGCCAAATTCTCAAGAAGTGTCGACTTCCCCATTCCCGTTTTTCCGATGACATACATGTGGCGCGCGCGATCTTCATCACGAATACCAAACTTGATCCGCTTTGAGCGATAGTCGGTTTCTGCGAAATAGGTGATCTTATCGGGATTGTTACTTGGTGTGACCATACTCATTTCATTATAAAACGTTTTCGTTCAATTGGCTAAAAAGACCCTAGCAATGACAGGGTTCGTACGCATACTGCGCAACTATTTGAACAATGAAGGATTGAAAATTCTCCCTGCAAAATTCTTGCTTGCAATGCGACCAGTAAGAGCGACAAATCCGATAAGCCCATCCATTAAAAGTAAGTAAATAGGAAATATAAGGTTCGCCGGATTGTGAATGGTCGTCGAAAAAACAGCACAGAAAGCACCGAGTGCAATCATGAGCCATGTAATAGGAAGTTCTGACCAAGGATCATGATACGTCTTCATAAGCGTTGGCATTGCTGCCATGGCATCAG
>DIZR01000053.1 GCA_002429425.1 Patescibacteria group bacterium UBA6023 | reverse complement strand
GTTGATGGCACTGGCCAAAGATTTGAGCATTGAGGAACAGCGTTCCGTGAAGGAGGGCTTGAGCGAAGAAGAGTTGGCGGTCTTTGATTTATTAGTGAAAGAAGACCTCAATCCAAATGAAGTCGCGAGTATTAAAGGTGCGAGTCATGAACTACTCACAAATCTCAAGCCTCTCTTGGTGCCACACTGGAGAGATTTTGAAGCAAATCGTTCGGGGGTGAAGGTTGCCATCTCAGATCTGTTGTTTGCAAAACTTCCTGAGCCGACCTATACCGAGCAAGAGTGTGAAATAAAAGGTCTTGAGATATACAACTTCGTCTACGAGCATTACTGGGACACAAGAAATTTTGCTACCGCCTAGATTTATCAGGAGTAGTTTCGCGTAGTGTAATTTTCTTATTCGAGAGAGATATTTTACTTCTCAAGCACCCCAACAGCTCTCGCTTTTCAATATCCTGTCCCTCTCGAAGGATGTACTTTGCGTAGTTGCGGATGTCTATGTCTCCAACGGTGATTTTTTCTTTTATTCCGAGTACTCCTTGTTGGAATTTTTTGACTCGCTCAACCTCATACTTGAGCTTCTCTCTTATGCCGATTTCGTCGATGTCTATTTTGTCGAGTAGTTCTGCAAACTGCTTTATCAATTCTTTTTCCTCGATATATCCACACTTGCAGTCCTTGTCCCTCGCCTTCGTGCACCCATAGTACACATACCGATGGATGTTCCCGTTCTGTTGCTTCTTGAACTTCTCGTCGGCACTGATCCCTGATCCGCACAGTCCACAGGTCATCATTTTGGTAAATGCGAACTCTTTGCTTTCAGATCGTATGATCTGGCTTTTGACCTGCGTTTGTACGAGATCAAAAAGCTCCTTGGTAATGATCGACGGATGCTTTCCCGTGTACCAATTACCACTTTTCTTTGGATACTCAAATACGCCGTAGTAGAAATGATTTTCGAGTATCTTGTAGATATTCCCGAGTGAGAGATGTTTGTGTCCTGCGGCGGTCCTTTGGTTGACTCTGAGAAACTAAAAATACTTACGCAAAATCTCCTGAAATCACAGAACAAGTGAGAATTTAACGCTCCCAAGACGCGTCGAGAAAATATGCTAAACTTATGCTCATTCCGCCTTGCGGGGCTTGGCCGTGAAAAGTTTGTGCTCGTTAATTGCACAAACTACTTGATAAGATCTGCCTCATACACAGACTTTCTTTTTCTCATAAAAATGGTATACTGTGAACATGGAAAAAATTTCTCAAAAAAAGGGAAGTAACCGTAGTTACACTATCGGCCGTGATGCTTTTGCGAAAATCAGCGCTGTTGAGGGCATCCAGTTGACCAAGGAGATGCGTAACGATTTTCAAGTATTTGAACAAAAAGGTCTCTCTCCTAAAGACCGCCGTGAAGCAATCTTCAAGAAGTACGCTCGCTAATTTCGATCTATGTACGACGTAGTAATTGACTCCTATTGCTACGAAGGCACGACTGTTCTCAAAAATATACCGAATATACGCGATCAAGCTGTACTCGATGCTTTCGAGGCAGTTATGACCACACAACGCTCGGATGAGTCTCTGCCAGAGGGTATTCTCGATGCTACACATTACAGTGCAATCCACCGGCACCTCTTTCAGGATGTGTACGATTGGGCAGGAGTATATAGGACGGTGAGGATAAGCAAAGGAGGGAGTGCCTTTTGTTATCCAGAATATATAGATCAGGAGATGCAAACATTATTTGATAACCTTAAACAGCAAAATTATTTGCAAGAACTTTCAGCTGATGAGTTTGCAATCCATGTAGCGCGTTTTTTATCGACACTCAACGCAATACATCCCTTCCGTGAAGGAAACGGTCGAGCGCAGACGTCTTTCCTGTTCCTTCTTGCTGATCAGGATGGGCATCCTCTTCATTTAGATAAATTTACTCCTGAGCGTTTTATGGAGGCAATGATAACCAGTTTTGAGAAAGATGAGAGCCAATTAGTAGCGGAGCTTAGAGAGCTTTTGAAGTAGCATCAATTACAAAAAAACCACAGTTTGCACTGTGGTTTTTTGTTTATTACTTTCGAAAATTATCGAGGTAACGACGTGTCGCGCACGATCTGTGAGGTGATCGTTCCGCTTGTTGCAGTGCCAAAGACGCGAATATGGTCCTTTTCCTGAATGACTGAGAGTCCGCCAATCGAGTGGAATGCACGATCGATGGTCTTTGTATCAGCGGTAACATTTACCGTATATGCCGTGCCATTTTTCGCAGTGAGTGTAAATGAAGAAGAAGTCACATTGCTTGCAGTGCCCTCGAAAATTTTGCCAATACCACTGCTATGTCCAGCCTTCTCCGTTGCACGTACTGATTGAAGATTGGCTTTTGTCTCTGTATGAATAGCCTTGCGTGAGGTCCAATCTTTGACGAGTTTTGCATTTACGGTCCACGAACTATTCGTGTCAACAGTGCCGAGAACGCCAACAAAATCTCCTACGTGAATGTCGCTCACATCATTTTTTGCACTCTCGTGAGGCATTACTTCGGTATTTGCGCCCACGGTTATGGTCCAATCTCCACCCCAGCTTTTCACGGTGATGGAGCCTGCGCCAACCGTGCTTACTGTGCCACGCAAGAGGACATTGCCTTTTGCACTAATTTCAACAACCTGAGGCTGTCGTGATACTCGAGCGACGACGGGAGTGGTTACCGTTGTAGTGTCGGAAGGAGTCGGTGTTGTGCTCGCATCTTGTGCGAATGCGACGGCGCCCGAGCTAAGAAGTAACGTTGCACTAATAAAGACTAATATTTTTGTTTTATTCATGTTGATATTTATTATTTTGGTTAAAAAGAAATAAGGAGATAATCGGTGGTGCGCGGATAGGTCTATGGGAAATAATTCCTATTGCGATGAAACCAAGAGTAAGAAACAATAG
>DIZR01000099.1 GCA_002429425.1 Patescibacteria group bacterium UBA6023 | reverse complement strand
CCACGGAGAGTACTTCATTTTTCTAAAATGGAATACCATTAAGAAAATTAGTCGCTCATTACTTTTCCCACGCCTCGTACTTAGTCTTATTTGAAGTTTCTTTTTGAGATTGCAAAATAGCTTTATTTGCGTTGTTGACTACGTTGCGAGTTCATTAGACGTATAACTCATACTCCTACGTAAGCATCGCAACTTGTCGCCTTTCATATTCTCACATGAGGCCATTTTTCAACCCCACAAATCTTTAAGATAATTCTCCTCGGGGTTGACCACCAAGGAGAAAATTTTAGATAGATATCTACACACACGATGTTATTGACGAGTATATTTTTATGTAGTAGTGTGCGCATGGATGGAACCTTTATGAAGGAGTATAAAATGTCAGAACAGGACGGAAGACGCGAGCTTGCGGTAATGAGGGATTTAAATAATTCCGGTGAGATTAGCGATGCCATCGCAGGAGTCATAATTGAGGAAATAGAAAAATATCAACTTTCTATTCCAAAAATGTCGACAAAGCTTATGCAAGAAATTGCATTGGGGGTAGAGCGTCATTTTGCAAATGATGCACAAAACTACATTAATACGCGTTTGAATGAGCAAATTGAGCGTTACATCGGGTTGGGAATTGACCATATAGCAGGGTGTTCACCTGATGAATTCCGCAATTTACTCAAGCCACTTATCGAACGAGTGCAACTCTTTTTTTCACCACCAGCAAAACATCCTATTGTTTCTGGAGAGTTTACCCTCTTATTGGTACTACCTCCAGAATGGCTGTTGTATCGTCCACAGCTTCGGATGCTTATGGGTGAAAAAGCAGAATTAAATGTAATTCCTACGGTATTTGAAGTGCGTAAGCATGGTGGAGTGGCACCCAATGAGCCATATGTACTTGTGGGTATCAATGCCGGTCGTGGACTTAAAGATTCCACTATCATGCAGGCGGATATTGATATCGAAAAGTTTGGCTGTACATATTTCTCTGTACACCAGTTGGTCCAATTGCTTCTTGTTCGTCCCAGATTTCTTTCGTCCCAATCAAGTGCGCTTTCCTTGCAACCCGAAGTATGCGCGCTCGGTGAGAAATGCGGAAAAGGAGTTGTAAAATTTGTTGATAAGAAAAATTTTATCGATATTGAATATATTGATGAGGCAAACGTTCGCAGTGGTGTCGGAGTAGGGAAACCTTATTACCACAAGATGATTACATAAGTATTTCTATAAAGTAGCAAAGACCCAAGGTTTATCCTTGGGTTTTTTTCTTTTCCACAGTTTTAAAGCCCTTCTCTGAATTACGTGCTAAAATAATCCTATATGCGCTTGAAACGGCTGGAGCTATTTGGATTTAAATCTTTTGGGAAAAAGGCGATTTTAGATTTTAGCGCGCAGATTACTTCTGTCGTTGGTCCGAATGGTTCAGGAAAGTCCAACATCGCAGAGTCAATTCGCTTCGTACTCGGAGAACAATCAATGAAATCTATGCGTGGGAAGCGTGGCGAAGACCTTATCTTCAATGGTTCACAGTCAACATCACGTGCCAATCGCGCAAACGTCACTATTGTGTTTGACAATACAAAACGCGAGTTCGCGCTCGACTTTGACGAGGTCGCTATTTCGCGCGAAGTATATCGAGATGGGAGTAATCAATATTTTATTAATGGTTCCCAGGTACGTCTTAAGGATGTGTTCGAGCTTCTGTCCGCAGTACACATCGGAGCATCGGGTCATCACATGATCTCACAGGGTGAGGCAGACCGTATCCTTAATGCCAATCCCAAAGAGCGTCGTGAAATGCTCGAGGATGCACTTGGACTGAAGCAGTATCAATACAAACGCGCAGAAAGTGAGCGACGTCTTTTAAAGACTGAAGAGAACATGAAAGAAGCTGAAGTGCTCCGACGTGAGATTGCTCCGCATTTGCGATTCCTAAAAAAGCAGGTAGAAAAGATCAATGAAGGGAAAGAACTCCGCGAGCGCCTCATTGGTCTTTATCGTGAATATTTGAAGCGCGAAGAGATTTACTGTGAGTACAAGATCAATGATATTGTTGGAAGAAAACATGCTCCTGCAGGAGAGCTTGCCGATCTGAACATCAAGATCGAGCACGCTCGTGGTGAGCTCGCAAAAGAAAGCGCAGGTGACGCAAAGAGTGCGCGCCTGCTCGATGTGGAATCAAAACTTCGCGGGGTGCGTGCTCGGCATGATGAACTTTCGCGCACGCTGGGACGTGTTGAGGGAATGATCGAATTTGAGGAAAGACAGTTGAAGAAGAAGCAAGAGTCACTTGCGCACCAAGAGGATATCATGGTCCGCATGGGTGACGTACTTGGATTACAAAGCACTATCGAAATCGAACTTACGAATGGCGAGGGTTCCGACGATGTGCATTATGTGAAAAGTTCACTCAATCGCATTCGCGAAGCAGTGCGTGGGTTCATTTCCCACCATAAGTCCGAAGCGGGACAAAAGACACTTACTGACGCCGATTATCTCGAAGTACACGTGCTTCGAGAGGAGAAAGTAAAAGTTGATGAAGCGTTACGCGCAATCGCTCTAGAATCTCAGTCGATGGAGGCCGAGTATCAGGCAGTCAAATCCGAAATTGACCAAGAAAAGGAGCACTCGCGCGATACGGAGCGTGCACTTTTTGAAATGATGAGTCGTCGTGGAGAATTGCAGAGTATACTTGATCGTATTCGTAATGAAGAAGAAAATCTCGCTCGTGAATCTCGCAGACTTGAAGAAGAATTAAACGAAGCGGGCATTTTACTTGGACGCGCAGTACTCGACTATTCAAATGTTGCGGTGGGTGTTGATGAGGTTCGTGGTGAGCCACGAGAGTCTCAAGAGACACGTCGACGTGAGATTGAGCGTGGGAAAATACGCCTTGAGGATATCGGTGCTGCAGGTGGAGAAGAAGTGGAGAAGGAATATACTGAAACCATTGAACGCGATGCATATCTTGAAAAAGAGATTGCCGACCTCGTGCAAACCCAACAGTCACTTTACTCCCTTATTGCAGAATTAAACGAAAAGCTCGATACGGAATTCAAAGAAGGGGTAAGAAAGATCAACAAACAATTCGGTGATTTCTTCCGACTTATGTTTGGTGGGGGTATTGCGGAGTTACACATCGTAAAAATAGAAAAGCGCAAACGTCGTGACACTGACTTGGATCTCAGCGATATTCCCGGAGATGTGCTTGCGGAAGGTGATGATGAAGAGGAAGAAGGTATTGATATCGTCGTTTCACTCCCACATAAGAAGATAAAAGGCCTCCAAATGCTCTCTGGTGGTGAGCGTGCACTCACATCCATTGCGCTCCTCTTTGCTATCTCTCAGGTCAATCCACCGCCATTTATGGTGCTCGACGAGACCGATGCGGCGCTCGATGAGGCAAATTCACGCAAATATGGTGACATGATTGAGAATTTGGCAAAACTTTCACAGCTTATGGTCATTACGCACAATCGCGAAACGATGTCGCGTGCAGGGGTGTTGTATGGAATTACAATGGGGGATGATGCCATCTCAAAGACGCTTTCCATTTCCTTCGAAGAAGCCGAAGCCGTTGCAAAATAACAAATTTGGGCGCATAACTTTGTTGCGTTCAACATGAACCCACATCAACGTACTCGCGTACGTCTCGTGGGTGTCATGTTTCCGCGCCTCGTTCTGCATCCAAAATTTGTTATTTTGTAAAATATAATTGCCTCGAGCATCACTCCAAATTACTACTTCAAAGAAATGTATAATTTAAAAATGACTAAAAAAATAATAAAAATATTAGAGTTTGAAGCATTGGTGTTTTTTGTCACGACTATTTGTGCGTATTATTTTATTGGTGCAAGTTGGTGGCTATTTTTTATACTACTTTTAGTGCCAGATTTTTTTATGGTCGGTTATATAAAAAATTCTTACATTGGTGCAACGATATATAATACAGGGCATACATATGTGTTGCCAGTAGTAATGATTGGAATGCAT
>DIZR01000076.1:26794-27982 GCA_002429425.1 Patescibacteria group bacterium UBA6023 | reverse complement strand
TGTGCGGGGTGTTTTTGAAAATCTTTTCCTGGATCAGGTCACTGCTTCAATGACCGGAATAAAATGCTTTGCTTTGAGCTCACCGATAGCGGTAGCGAGATTAACTGCGGTGGGGCGAACAGTGAGTTCTACTCGTGGTTTGTTGTTACCAATCACCACTGATGGTTCAGAAACTACATCATATCTGAAGGGAATTTTTTGTTTGAGCATGGTCCCCATTTTTGTGAGATATCGCAATTCTTTGTTATCGGTTTCAGGAATGATTCCGACTTTGATGGATTGTGAACCTTCACGTTGAAAACAAAATTCTGTTGCCATTTACGAGTATCTCCTTTGTTGATTGGTGGTGTACAGCCTGTAAAAAACTAACATTATTCGTATGTATAGTCAAATAAAACTGCCCAACGATATCGTGGAACGAAAACATTTAACCAAGCTCGTACGGTTGTGGCGAACGACCAAGAATTGCGTATTGGTATATAAAAAACACCTGCATATCAGGCGGATGTGTTAGTGTCTGAATATTCGAATGATACACTGTAATCCAAGAATGACATATGCCACGTTGCACCAGAAAAGTATTCGCAATCGTTGTGTACCATATCTTTTTGTGGAGTATGATAGCGCATGGATGATGAGCATGCCAATTATTGTGTCGGCAATGATCTTTGCAAATGGACTTGTTGTCATTTGCGCGATGATATCTATCCAAATTGATAATTGAACCACCGCAAGTGATATTCCAATGTGTTCTTTTGCAAAGGACATTTTTGTGTTCAATCGTATCATGAGCACTATCAGGGCAATGAAGTATGCAATGAAGCTTGCAATCGCTCCGATAATAACAAGTTCAAACATTATTCCTCACCATATATAAGTTTGTCCTGCTCAATAAAAACAGAAAAATAGAAATAGTCAAGTTCACTCACGATATTTTAGTTTATTGCTTCGCATATGTTATTCGGTGTAATTAAATTTTAATTGCAAAAAAATACCCGCCTTATTATGACGGGTAAGTATTATTGCGAGCGCCTGCGATAGGGATAGATGTAAAGCTTTGCATATTTCTCTATGGCCGGTGTTACTGGCATATCGTTCCACCTTGCTTCCAGAATGGCATGTGCAAGACGTTCGTTATCTTCACGTGTTGCGCCATGTGCTATTTGAATAAGTTCTTGGAAATGAAAA
>DIZR01000076.1:24856-26747 GCA_002429425.1 Patescibacteria group bacterium UBA6023 | reverse complement strand
AAGTTCTTGGAAATGAAAGTTTTCCTTTATTTCATTAAGTAATTCGAATTTCTTTTTCCTGATACTTGCATCGAGCATATGATCTATGGCAAGTCCAACATTGTCCGGCTGCCTCCGTCCGCGTCCCATGCGTACTCCTTTAGAGAACTCTAACTGCTTGGATTATATTCCTCATGAGAAAATCGAGCACTTCACAAGTAACTAATTTTATAGTATAAAATGTTGATACCAATGACTCATTACAATCCACCCATCGTACCATCTGGACCGAGCGAAGAAATAGTTCGGCATATTTCTGTATCCAAAAATGAGCCCGAATGGATGCTCGAGCTTCGCTTGAATGCACTCGCCTTATGGAATAAAACCACAATGCCTACGTGGGGACCTGATCTTTCCGGGCTTGACCTTACGGGGATGACATACTTCGTTGATCCGAACGTGCCTGAGACTGATGACTGGAAAGCACTCCCAAAAGAGATTACTGATACATTCGAAAAGCTCGGCATACCGAAAGCAGAGCGAGACTACCTTGGTGGGGTTGGTGCACAATTCGATTCGGGAATTGTGTATCATCGTATACAGGAATCACTTGCGCAGAAAGGGGTTATTTTTGAAAACATGGATATTGCGCTTCAGAAATATCCCGAAATGGTAAAAGAGCATTTCATGACGAAGTGCGTTCCGATGACTGATCATAAATTCACCATGCTCCACGCGGCACTGTGGAGCGGGGGAACGTTCATCTATGTACCAAAAGGTGTGTCCGTTGAACTTCCACTCCAGGCGTATTTTCGCATGAACAAAATGCGATCGGCACAATTTGAACATACACTCATTATTGCTGATGAGGGGGCCGAGATTACGTACATCGAAGGTTGTTCAGCCCCGCAGTATATCGAGTCCTCGCTTCACGCAGGATGTGTTGAAATATGGGTGAAGAAAAATGCACACGTGAAATATATCAGCGTGGAGAATTGGTCAAAAAATACCTACAACTTAAATACAAAAAAGTCGCTCGTGTTTGAGCGGGGAATGATCGAATGGGTGAACGGCAACATGGGTTCTCGTGTGACGATGCTCTATCCAACTTCAGTGTTGCTCGGGATTGGTGCGCGCAGTGAGTCGCTTGGAATTGTCATGGCGAGTGACGGCCAAGTGCAGGACACTGGCTCGAAGGCGATACACGTGGCACCCGACACTGTTTCGGTCATTCGCTCGAAATCCGTATCGAAGGGTGGGGGAGTGTCGAATTATCGCGGACTTGTACGCATACTACCGAGCGCCACCGGTGCATCATCGGTTGTATCGTGTGATGCGCTCATTCTCGATGATATGTCTGTCTCGAACACGTACCCATCAGTGAAAAATGAAAATGCACTTGCAGATATTTCTCACGAAGCACGCGTGGGGCGCATCGGTGAGCAAGAAGTTTTTTACTTGAAGTCACGTGGGTACACAGAAGAAGAAGCACTGCGTCTCATTGTGGGAGGATTTATGGAGCCAATCATCAAGGCACTTCCACTTGAATATGCAGTAGAGCTTAATAAACTGATTGAACTCGAGATGGAGGGAAGTGTGGGATAGTAAAATTTGAGCGCATTACTTGTTATTCCCGAATTTGGTCTGGCGGACGTATACTCATACGCCCACTCAGACACAACTTCGGTCCATAACTTCGCACTACATCTCAAATTTTACTATCCCGTATACTGCTAATTTCGGGTTGATTTCCTGAAAAAGAAAAAACCGCCGGATAAATCCGGCGGCAATACTAATTCTAGCCTTCAATTATTGAACTTAATGCGGTGCCGATAAACCCTCCGCTGATGCCGCCAGTGGACACAAGGACAACATAAAAGCAAAACAATTGAACAGGGCTAAGTGAGGTCAA
>DIZR01000076.1:20078-24772 GCA_002429425.1 Patescibacteria group bacterium UBA6023 | reverse complement strand
CAAAAACATATGAAGTTCATTCATGGTAATCTCCAGAGGGACAAGTGCCAAAGATGTCACCACCGAAACATTCGGGGCTTTACACCTAGGAAATAGTATAGTATATTTTACCTATCTTGTCAAACACAGTAAACATCAAGAAAATATCTGAAACACACGCTGAACCCGAGTGGCTTCTCCACTTTCGTGAGTCAGAATTTGAGCGAGCCGACGAGCTCCCGAAGGTTATTAAGCGTGGAGTGGGAATGACTGCGTTATTTCCTGAAATTGAACCTGATTATTTGAAGTTTGCTGAATATCATGTCGACGCGACAAAAGGCCTCGAGATTTACACATGGAAGGAGGCGATGGTACAGGAAGAAATCACCCCGATACTCAAGGGAATTTTTGAAAGTATGTTTTTTCCTGAAGCAAAGGATCATTTCAGGGCGAAGGCGCACGCACTCTTTACGTCGGGACTTGTGGTGTATGTGCAGCCGAACATGAAAGAGGACGGTACATTTATTGAGGAAAAACTGACGCTTGATACGATGATGCCAAAGGGGTCTGCGGCGGATATTGTTGTCGTTATTGTGAAGGAGGGAGCAAAATTTGATTTTGTAACAAGTGTGAGTGGTGGGGAATTTGGAAGCGTGCTTGCGCGAACATTCATTGTGCTTGCGGAGCGGGATTCGCACGTGCGCATTACTGAATATAACCGCATCGCAGAAGGTGCAATGGTGATGCATTCATCTCGGGGAATTATTGCAGGTAATGCAAATGCGACATGGAGAGAGTTGCTTTCCGGTGACACGCTTATTTCCTCGATGAAAGAAAACCTGCTCATTGGAGGTGGTGCTACGGCGAACGTGCTTCAGGGTATCATCGGTGCTGGTCACGGAGAATATGATGTTGATGTGTCGGTGCGACACATGGCGGATGATACACATTCGACTATTCGCACGGCTGGCGTGGGTGATGATTTCGCAAAAATACTTTACCGCGGACTTATTGATATGAAGGAGGGCGTGCACAAAGTTGCCGGAGCGCAAGAGGCAACATTTCTTATGCTTTCGACCGATGCAAAAATTGATGCGATTCCCTCGCTTGATATTGCAAGTAGTGATGTCTCGTGCACGCACAAATTATCGATTTCACACATCAAGCAAGGAGATATGTTTTATCCGAAGATCCGCGGTTTCTCAGATGAAGAAAGCCGTGGACTTTTCCTTGAGGGACATTTTGCCGATGTATTTTCCGGTGAGGAAAATGCGGACATTATGTTAGAAATTATTACATTGCTCATAAAAAAAGAGGCGCCACCTCTATTGTCCTAACATGCGTGATGTCAAAACAATTCATAAGGACTTTCCCCAGCTCGGTGAACATGGGTATCATTATCTCGATTCCTCTGCAACATCCCTCACTCCAAGGGTAGTCCTTGGAGTGGTGGAGGAATATTATGTAAACTATCGCGCAAATGTGCATCGCGGATTGTTCAAAGAGGGAATACGCGCAACGGAGCGTTATGAAGAGTCACGTAAAAAAGTTGCAGCATTCATCGGTGCGAATGATGCACGGGAGATAATTTTTACTTCTGGTGCGACGGAGGCGAGCAATATGTTTGTGCGAATGTTTGAGGAATCGGGAATGGTGAAAGCTGGTACGCAAAATATCGTGACGACACAAATGGAGCATCATTCCTCACTCATTCCATTACAGCAATTGGCAAAACGTACGAATACAAAACTTCAAATTATTCCAATGAATGGTTTTGAGCTTGATTACGTAAAAGCAAAAGAGCTTATCACGAGTGATACTGCGCTTGTCGCGATCATTCTCACGTCAAATGTAATCGGAACCATTAATGACGTCCGACGAATTGCAGATATCGCACACAAACATGGTGCAATTGTGCTTGTCGATGCGACTGCTGCTGCGGGTCATATTCCGTTATCAGTAATCGCACTTGGTGCTGATGCGCTCTATTTCTCGGGTCACAAAATGTTTGCGCCAACGGGTGTTGGGGTGCTTTGGGTAAATATGGCACTTCTTGAAACTCTCCCGCCATCAGTATTTGGTGGAGGAATGATTGCTCACTTTGAAGGTGGCGAGCCTATATGGGCTTCGATTCCCGAACGTTTTGAAGCAGGGACGAAGGATATCGGGGGAGTGATAGGACTTGCGGCTGCGATTGATTATTTGAGTACGTTTGGTGTTTTGAATATTCACAAGTATGTGCAGAAACTTACTGCCAATGCAATACTGAAACTTGGAGCAATTCCTGGTGTGCAAGTGCTTGCGGAACATGACGTCACAAAAAATATTGGCATAGTGAGTTTTGTGTGTACATGGGCGCATCCGCATGATATTGCCGAAATTCTTGCGCGTGACAATGTTGCGGTGCGCCCTGGGCATCATTGCGCGATTCCACTTCATGAGTCACTCGGTGTGCATGCAACCACTCGTGCGAGTTTTCATGTGTATAATACAATCGAAGATGTTGAAGCATTAGTGCGTGGAGTTGAAAAAGCTCGTGCACTTTTTCTATAAAATCATGGACCCGCTTTACCAAGAACATATTCTCGAGCATTACAAATATCCGCACAATAGGAGGCGGATGGAAGACGCGAGTATTATACAAAAAGGACACAATGCGTCATGTGGCGATGATCTTGTCCTCTATTTAAAATGGAACGGAGATAGGTTGGAGGATATTTCATTCGAGGGATTCGGATGTGCGATTTCACAATCAGGTGCATCGATGCTCACGGACAAAATAAAAGGAATGCCAAGGTCTACTCTTGAAAAATTTTCTCCAGAAGATATGTACACACTTTATGGTGTGGTAATTTCATCGCAACGTGAGCTGTGTGCGTTGCTTGCATATTCGACATTTCGCGAAGCGCTTGCACAATAACATTTTTTCTTTTACTGTTCCTACACATGTCTCAACTTGATATTAAAAATTATACTGTTTTAATGGGAGAAAAAATACTTGTTTCCAACGTCTCCCTCACACTCAGGAGTGGAGAGATACATTTGCTTATTGGACCAAACGGATCGGGAAAATCTTCACTCCTTAATGCAATTATGGGGTATCCAAAATACCAGATAAAAGAAGGACAAATTATTCTTGATGATGAAGATGTTACAACGATCGCTACTGAAAAAAAAGCTCGTGCGGGAATTTTTCTTTCCCTGCAACATGTACCAGAGATTGCGGGGGTAACACTTACAAATTTTCTTTTTCGTGCACAGAAGAGTATCAAGGGTGGCACGATCACTCCACTTGATTTTTATACGCTTATGCAGTCACGCGCAAAAGAATTTGGTATCGATCCGGCGTTTCTCAAGAAGCATCTGAATTCTGGACTTTCTGGAGGAGAAAAAAAGCAATCAGAAGTACTCCAGCTCCTTGCACTTTCGCCTAAATTTGCATTGCTTGATGAAATTGATTCGGGTGTTGATGTTGATGCATTGAAAAAATTATTTGCAGTAATTCTCCATCTCAAGGAGCACGGTGTTGGATTCCTTCTCGTGTCGCATCACCCCAATATTCTTACTCACATTATTCCTGATGTTGTGTATGTGATGAAGGAGGGGAAGATTGTGGCATCAGGTGGTGAAGAACTGGCAGAAAAAATATCAAAAAATGGATTTGAATCAATTATATGAAGATTCTCAACAAAGATGAAATTATTCAGGCACTGAAATCAGTCGAGGATCCTGAAATGCATATTGATGTGTATTCACTCGGGCTTATTTATGGAATCAGTAGTACTGATATGGGTGTTGATATTCTTATGACACTCACTACTCCATTTTGCCCGTATGCTGACCAGATAGTACAAGCAGTAGAAAGTGCAGTCAAAACCCTTGGTGTTGCAGTTACTGTGAACATTACCTTTGAACCGGAGTGGGTGCCACCAGAAGATATTCGTATTGCCATGGGTATATAGTACAGATACATAGAGGTACCCTATGTATGCGGAGTTTGCGGAAATCAAAAGACCACTCAAGTATATTGAGTGGTCCTTGTTTCGTGAGTTGAAGATTATTTTGTTACTGGAGTTGCTGCGACAAGTCCAAGTATTGATTTCACATTTTCAAATGGGTATGCACCATTGAGGGGCATTTGCTTTCCGGTCTTTCTATTCCAGACGATTGAATAGGGTGTTCCTTTCACACCAGCATTTGCGCCATTCACAAAGTCACGCTGAACTCGGGCTGCATACTTTCCTGTCGCAACACATGCCGAGAGTTTTGCTCCATCAAGTCCAACCATTTGCGCAATCTGCGGAATCATCGCTGGGTCGAGACCATTGTTTCCCGGTGTTACTTCAAATAGTTTGGTGGTGTATTTCCAGAACGCATCGTTGCCACCTTGTTCATTCGCGCATTCAAGCGCCTCAGCCTCTTTGCGTGCTTTTGGATGAAGCTGGTCGATTGGCGAGTGACGATATACCCATGCAACATCCCCAGATTTCCCATACTGGGCCATTATTTGATTCATCGTATCATGGAAACGTTTACAGAATGGACACTCAGGGTCAGACCATTCAATAATGACCACATTTGCGTTTGGGTTACCAAGGATATGGTCATCTGGCGTCAGCGCAAGGAGATCAACTGAAGCATCGGTGCTATCGGCTCCTACTTGCTCTCGTGCGACAGGTTGCGCATTCTGCGCCGGCACCTTGGGTGTATTCGTG
>DIZR01000076.1:16717-19989 GCA_002429425.1 Patescibacteria group bacterium UBA6023 | reverse complement strand
GTGTATTCGTGTCAGAAAAAATAATTGCTCCCGCAATAAGAATTCCCGAAAAGGTAATCGCAAGAGGAATACTGAGATTATCATTTTTCTTTTTTGTGATCACTGGCTTGTGTTCTTGTTCCATAATAAGTGGTACATAATTATGCGTGTATAAATATGATAGGAGTATAACATGCACGTGACACGGGTACAGGTTGACATGTTGAAAAATTTGTAACTATTGTGGAAATGCTACGCTAAATTTTTTGTAAAATACTTTTTTGTTGCAGGGAGGAGTACTCTCCGCTAGTATGCAGTCATGCAAAAGAATGCACGATCAGTCAAAAAATCTCCGAAATTGCTATTGCCCCCACGTCCATCGAAGCATTACAAGCCACAAACCGCATCGGGTGCTCGGGTCGAATTTCGTCGTGGTATTAAGGGAACAGATAATATCCTTTTTGATGGCAAACCTCAAATTGCCTTCGTGGGACGTTCCAATGTGGGAAAATCCTCGACGATTAATGCAATCCTCGGTGCGGTGGTCGCACGTACAAGTTCGACCCCGGGAAAGACTCAAGAGATCAATTTTTTTGAAGTTGGTGGAAAAGGGTATTTTGTTGACCTGCCAGGTTATGGATATGCAAAAATGACCGATGATGCACAGGAGAAAATCCGCAAACATATTCTTTGGTATATTTCCGGCGGTGAAGCGAAGCCAAAGCTTTTGGTACTTATCCTCGATGCTCGCGTTGGGGTAACGGAACATGATCGCGAATTGATACGGGTTGCGCGTGAAGAGGGTCATTCCTTACTGCTTATTGCAAACAAGATTGACAAGCTTTCCGGGAATGATCGCCCCAAGGTGATGGCAAAACTTGTTGATGAATTTCCCGATGCGGATATCATCCAGTTTTCTGCTGCGAAAAAAGAGAACGTGACCCTCGTGCGAAAAATGCTCTTTGATGTACTTGGGGTGAAATAATTTTCACCTGTGGATAGGATGGAGTGAATTTGGTATGCGTTACCCCGTAAGGGAAAAATATCCCACCATGATTTCTTTTTACGATGATGTCAAGATATGCATTTTATGAATCATCCCTAGAATGAGTAAAGTCATTGTACCTTGATAACGTAGAGAAATTCTACAGGAAAAGGAGAACAAAATGTCTACGAAAGCCAAGAAGGCAGTATCATTTGGATTTTGTCCTAAGTGTGGTAGTGATGCACTTTTTAAGCATGGTAAAACAACAAATCAAACCTCGAAGCAACGTTATCATTGTTCGGTGTGCAAACATAGAACGACAACACCAAGATTGCCATCGAATCCCGTGTCGATGCGGACGAAGTTACCGAACGCAAAAGTATACATCATTACCGCAGCACAAAATGCAACACCAATTCATAAAGGTTTTTGGCAGTCATTGGAACATGCGGCAAGTTTTTATGGTGCTGAAAAAGTTGTTATTCCCGGAAGATACAAGAATCCCACGAGTCAGTGGACGCAAGGGAATGATGAACATGAATGGTGGGATTCTGCTGTTCTTCCATATCTTTTAAATGGAAGAATTAAGCTGAATGAACGCATTATGATTCTTGGTGATGTAAAGATTCAATGGGCCGCTCGCTCACCGCTTGCAAGCTTAGACACATTGACGAAGGATATGAGTGGCATCGTTGGTCATGGAAATCGCGCACTACGTTCGATTGCGACACCGCAACATAAACATCCGAAATTAATGCTTACGACTGGTGCGTGTACGAAACCCAACTATACGGACACAAAACAAGGTGCAATTGGTGCATTCAACCACAGCCTCGGAGCGCTTATTGTTGAGATTGACGGCGATATCTTTTATGTCCGAGAATTAAACGCGGACAGACACGGTTCGTTCATCGATCTTGATATGGAATTCACGCCAGAAGGAGTAAAACCCGCTGGTCGCGCGCTCTCGATCAGTATGGGTGATACACATCAGCGGTTTGTGTTACCACAAGTTGTTGATGCAACATTTAATGCAAAGAGGAGCATGGTTAATCTTTTGCGTCCACAGCATCTTATCTGGCATGATTTACTTGATTTTCATACACGAAACCATCATCATAAAGATCATTGGTTGACGGGGTTTGGAAAGTGGAAGGCTGGTAAAGAGTGCGTTCGTACGGAAGTTGAAGATGCGATTCAATTCGTAAACAATAAAACGCCAAAAGACTGCAAGTCGATCATCGTTTCGAGTAATCATGATCGTGCAATGGCGCGATGGCTTGAGGAAGCGGACTTCAAGAAAGATCCAGTGAATTTGGAATTTTACCTTGAAATTGCAGCTACCGCAGCAAAAAGTGTAAAAATGTCAGTGGGTGGAATCATGTATGACGACCCATTTATTGCGTATGCACAAAAATTAGCCGCAGCGAATGTGCAATTTTTGAAGCAAGGTCAGAGTTTTATTCTTGCCGGTGTTGAGTATGGATTGCATGGTGATAATGGTCCGAATGGTTCACGTGGTACAACCAAAAATCTTTCTACTATTGGTGTGAAGGTCACGAAGGGTCATAATCATACTGCAGAAATCATTGATGGTTGTTATAGTGCAGGGAAGAGCACTGGTGCGCTTGAGTATGAAGCGGGAGGTCCGAGTAGTCACTCCAATGCACACGTCGTGCAGTACGCAAACGGAAAAAGAGCGATTATCTTTATTATTAATGGTCGCTACTGTCTTGATGAACGTCGCTCAAAGTCTCGAGATAAATAATCCTTTTATTGTAGCATTTCTCTCGTTTGAGAAAAAATGCCCCGCATATTGCGGGGCATATTTATTTTACGAATGTTGTTTGTTGTAGTTCAGATAACCATTCGTATCGCCTTTTTCTATGTCAGTTATCGATGCATCCTCGTATCGTGCGGGGTCTTGTTCATAGAAACAATGCACTGCGGCATACATGTCCTTGACTGCATCTTCTTTGTGCAATTTATTAGCATTGATAAGTCCAAGTGCAATTTCAGAAAGAGAATAATTAAATTCCCCAACTGCTTCACCGCGATCATTGTCAAAAAGTACTACCAGTGATTGGGCATGTTTGCGCAATATTGTTTTAGCTACTTCCTCGCTCTTTGCAATGGTCTCCCAGTGGGGGAATGTTTCATTGTAAAAATTGAGTCGCCTCATCAGTTCAAATATTGCACTGATGACCACACCGTCTTCATCGTTGAAATTGTAATAACGAATTTTACCCTGACGCATGGTAAATAATTTTGCCCACTCATCACAACAAAGATATATACAATCAAAAAG
>DIZR01000076.1:14357-16621 GCA_002429425.1 Patescibacteria group bacterium UBA6023 | reverse complement strand
GATATATACAATCAAAAAGTCCTGCATTAATTTCAGCGTCTTTTAATGCAAGTAATTCATTAATGATAACCGCAATCATTGGGTCGAGCTTTTGACGACGTGCTTCGGTGGTGTGTCCTGCAATCTGGCGAATGTATGGCATGAGTATTCCTTATAATAAATGATAAACACTCTTTATATACGTTATCATTCAATGTTGTGTTGTCAATTAAAAACCCCCTCACAGTGAGGGGGTGGTTCCACGAACTCTTGGTTTTTTGTGTTTGAATTGCGGTGTGAGTCCATCCGCAAGACCAAGACGAATTGCGCGTGATGCATCAAGAAATGTATCAAATTGGAGTAATTCATGTACCTTTGCACGTGTCATCTTTGGGTCTTTTTTAAGCATTCGCTCAAGATATGTATCCTCCATTACGATCCTCAGTCGCTTTGATTCATCCACTGATCGTTCATGGTCAAGTGTGTGCCCAGAGTATCCTGATGTGCCGTAATGTAATAACATTGTGGCATTCCGTGTCATGAGACGTTTGTCAGCAGCTTGAAAGATGATGCTTCCCATGCTCATGACATATCCG
The DNA here is from genome assembly GCA_002429425.1 of Patescibacteria group bacterium UBA6023. Classification (GTDB taxonomy): domain Bacteria; phylum Patescibacteriota; class Minisyncoccia; order Phycocordibacterales; family UBA6899; genus MHLP01. Next base: position 16,046 of record DIZR01000076.1, on the reverse strand, counting down.
GATGCATGAATCGTTACATGACAGGGCGAGTCCATTATTCGGTCATAAATTGCCATTCCATGGTAGTAATCACCACCGGGATTATTCATCATCACAGTAATTGGTGCCGTTGGTCCGAGATATTCAAGTATGCGCATTGCAATCTCAAAGTTTTTCGCCATAGCAGAGTCGACCATGCTTTCGTTTCCTTCGGAATCGGTGGTTACGCTTCCGAGATAGATGATACGTTGAGGCACAAGGACGCCTGATTCTGTCCATAATTTGAGTGTGTCATTCTGATTCATTGTGAGGCGTTTGCGTCGCTCGTTCGGGGCTACGGTCGGACCGCCTTTGGGTGTCGCCATAATGAACTCCTTTTTATGAGAAGTACAATAGTATTCTTTATTCACTATACGGAACAATGCACAGATTGCAAACTTGCAATGTATTGAGTAACAAAGCAAAAATGGGGATAACAATTCGCTCATTTGGTGTTTGCTCGATATAATGAATATATGAAGAATATTACACTTGAGGTTTTAACTGCACCCGGCTGTACTCATTGTCATGAGTTTCTTGAGTTTTGGAAAACAATTGCTACCGAATGGCCAAATGTGCAAATGAAAGAATTGTCGATTCTCACGCCAGAGGGGCAAGCGATGGTGGGCACATATCAAATCTTTGCGTCACCAGGAATAATTTTGAACAACGAAGTATTCGCAACTGGCGGATTTAATAAAGAAAAGTTCATAGATAGACTCAAAGAACTTTCTGCATAATTTTCGGAGGATTATTTACTCATTATCTTACGTTTATGGACCAATCATCGAAGAATCTAAAGGCTGTTATTGCGATTTCAGCGGTTGTGATTGCGGTGATAATTGCTATGGGTCTGTTCTGGTTTTTATTTCTTGCTCCACAAGCAGGAGAATCGCTTGGTCGGCTTGGATGGTATTTGTTTTCTTTTGCCGCCGGGCTTACGATGATTGTACTTCCGTGTACGCTTCCACTCGCGTTTGTTATTGTCCCACTTTCAATGGGAAAGGGGTTGGTGAAAGGTCTTGGAATGGCACTGTCATTCGGCGCCGGGGTGGCACTCATGCTTTCTATTTACGGAGTACTCGCAGCACTCGCAGGAAAAGCAGGCCTTTCGATGATGGGTGCACAGGTGGAGGATATTAAGAACTGGGTCTATTTCATCGCGGGAATTTTTGCATATGTATTTGCACTCGCGGAAATAGGCCTAGTGAATTTTCATATGCCCTCATATACGGGTTCCGCCCCCGATTTCATTCAAAAGCGTAGAGATTTCCTGAAAGCATTCCTACTTGGAATGTTTCTCGGAAATATTGGTGTTGGATGTCCGCATCCTGCGACACCACTTATTCTTATTGAAATTGCATCATCAGGAGATGTGTTCTATGGATGGTCGCTGTTCTTTGTTCATGCTATTGGTCGCGTACTCCCACTTATCCTCCTCGCCGTCCTCGGTGTTCTTGGAGTGAATGGACTTAATTGGCTTGTTGCTCGTAAGGATAAAATTGAACGTGCAAACGGATGGGCAATGGTATTTGTTGCAGGATTTATTCTCACACTTGGACTTTTTACTCATGATTGGTGGACGAATTCCGGACAACACAATTTGCTTGAAAAAATTACCCAGGAGCAGGCGTTTAATGATCGCATGAACACACAACTCAATACTGCTGT
>DIZR01000076.1:12865-14308 GCA_002429425.1 Patescibacteria group bacterium UBA6023 | reverse complement strand
ACTCAATACTGCTGTTGCGCATGTGCATGGTGTGAAGTTGAACGCAAGGGGAATATTTGGACAACCGGCTGACTGGGGTAATTGGTTTATTGTATTTTTATGGGTGTTGCCATTGTGGTGGTATTATCGCAAAGAGAAAAAGCGCGTACTTGGTACACCTGCGCTGCAGATTCAGCATCTACAAAAGAAGCTTGAGCATGCCGAAGAGGAACGCAGGGGGATTGAGATGGTTGTGCACATTCCCGAGGGTGATCAGGGTAACCGCATCAAAGAACTTGAGAATCAAATGGACGGAATTATTAAAGAACGTGTTGTACTTGAAGAAGCGATGCGTTACGGCACAGAGGGTGGTTTGCGTGATGCAGCGTCACAAGGATATGAGGAGCAAGTACTTGCGCTCCGGCGTAACTGGTATTTCACGCTTACGCTACTTCTTATTGCAGTATTTTCAATTTTCCTCCCATTTTGGTTCATGAATTTTGAGGGACTCAAGGAACCACCCGGACATACTCATGCTCACACTGAAGAAGCTCCTGCTGTATCGGTCGGTGATGCACTGAAGGTGATTGATTCGGTGGGTTCAGCTCCTGTTCCCGAGCCGATGATAATGGATGAATCTATGCCACACACCCACTAATAACAAGAAGAAATATGAACACAAAAAAAATAATCACATTTACGCTCGCATTTACCGTACTCACGCTACCTGCGCTCGTGCTTGCGCATGGAGGTGCTAACGATGGAGATGGGGCTACTATTGACACCGATGGTCATCATGCGGGTGCATCAGCGCTTGTTGTCGCCGGTTCTGCTGCATGGTGGGGGCTCATTGTTGTTTCTGCTATATTGATGTCTGCCTTGAGTTATTGGGTATATCGTTATGTGCAAGTAGCACCAGTAAAGAAGGTGACACCGGAAACAAAAAAATAAAAAATATTCGCTACTCATCATATATATCACATGAATAAATACCTCTCACTCCTCATCGCCCTCGTCCTACTCATTGGCTCAGGTGTCGTGTATCGTATTTTTTTTCTTCCCGACTCACAGAAGCCGGTTGATACGGGGAAAGTGAAGGAGTTTACTATTACTATCTTGAAAGACTCGTGGTCATTTGTTCCAGAGGTGATTGATGCAGATCTTGGGGACACACTTAAATTAAAATTTATTAATCAGGATGATTATGATCATGGCGTGGGTATTGATTCCTATGGTGTTTCACAACGCATCCCGGCGCGCTCTACCCTCGATGTTCCGCCATTTGTTGTCACTAAAGCGGGTGATTTCCAATTTTATTGTTCAGTATCCTGTGGTGAGGGGATAGCACAGTCGGGTCCGCACAAGGGTGCACAGCGTTCCCATTTTGATCAGATTGGTACAATTTGCGTACATAAAACTCCTGGTGATCGCGTGTGTATGAATGGTGAACCTGTCGCGTCTTCA
>DIZR01000076.1:7703-12825 GCA_002429425.1 Patescibacteria group bacterium UBA6023 | reverse complement strand
ACCTGTCGCATCTTCAACGAGAAGTACACCTAATTAATAATTCCTATCAATAATTTATTGCTATGCAAAAAGTCATCATAAAGGTTAAGGGAATGCACTGCGCGTCGTGCTCGATACTGATCGACAAGCTCGTTGCGAAACAACCTGGAGTGATTTCGGTAACGACGTCGTATGGTGCAGAAAAAACCGCAATTGAATATGATGAAACGAAGATTGATCTCGTGCAGATTGATAAATTTGTTAACAAGATGGGTTATGACCTCATTCGACCTGATGAGGAATCCGCTACACTTGAGGAAGAAGAAGCAAGGGATGCGCGAAAGATTGAAGAGGCACGGAGGCGTTTTGTTGTTGCGCTGATTCTTGCATTCCCGATCGTCTTCTATTACATGTCGGTGCATATGTTTAATTTGACACACGTCCATGAGCTTTTTGATTTTCTTGCATTAAAAACCCCCGCAATGATTCCACAGGGAATTGTTGGTTATATGTCGCTCGGGGTGCAGTGGATATTTTGGTTAGTTGCGCAACCGGTCAAATTTATTGTTGAGATGTTTGGAATTGACATCATGAATCCTCCAATACGTATTGATTTAAATTGGATCTATTGGATACTTTCGACTCCAATCCAGTTTGTTATCGGATACCAATTCTACCGCAATGCATTTACCTCGATTCGCGTGGGATCAGCAAATATGGATGTGCTTGTTGCGCTTGGAACGTCAGCTGCGTACTTCTACTCCGTATTTGGATTTTTATTTTTTAATATCGATCATCCATTTTGGGAATCAACCGCGGCGCTCCTCGTGTTCATTCTTCTTGGACGATATGTTGAGATGGTTGCCAAGGGGCACGCATCCGCAGCAATTAAGGAACTCATGAAACTTGAGGCAAAAGAAGCACATGTTATTCGTAATAATGAAGAGATAACTATTCCACTCAGTGAGCTCATTGTCGGCGACATCATCGTTGTTCGTCCTGGTGAAAAAGTTCCCGTCGACGGAGTGGTTGTTGAAGGAAAAACGCACATCGATGAAAAGGTTGTTACTGGTGAATCATTTCCTGTTTCTCGAACAGTGGGTGATCCGGTTATTGGTGCAACAATCAATCAAGAAGGACTTATACGTATCAAGGCGGAGAAGATCGGAAAAGATACACTACTCTATCAGATCATTCGTATGGTTGAAGAGGCGCAGGCACGCAAGGCACCTATTCAGGACTTGGTTGATAAGATCAGTGAGTATTTCGTTCCGGCGGTGGTATTTCTTTCGGTGCTTACGTTTTGTGTGTGGTACTTTATCTTTGTTCCGGACCAGCTTCGTCCCGCACTCACAAAAATGATTGCCGTGCTCGTCATCTCATGTCCATGCGCGATGGGACTTGCGACCCCGACTGCATTGGTTGTGGGGATTGGTCGTGCGGCGAAGTTTGGTATTATTTTGAAGGGAGGTGCGGCACTTGAGAAAGCATATCGGGTCACTGCGGTCGCGTTTGATAAGACAGGAACACTTACTATCGGTAAGCCGATTGTTACTGATTTTGAGATGGTCGATTCAAGTATTTCGCTTGAGGAGGCATTCATGCTTGCGGGGTCGCTTGAAACTGGCTCGGAACATCCTCTTGCACGTGCCATGGTTGAGAAGGGAAAAGAGGGTGGGAAGAAACTGGAGGACCCGCAGGACTTTGAGGCGGTTTCCGGTATGGGACTTCATGGAAAGATCAATGGAAGAGAAGTTGCAATAGGAAATCAGAAATATATGGATACGCTCCATATCGATACCGCAGTACACGAACCACTCATGACTCGTCTCCAGAATGAAGCGAAGACCGCAGTATATATGGTCGTTGATGGAAAACTCGTTGCACTTATTGCAATGGCAGATGCACTGAAACCATATGCAAAGGAAGCGATTGCGGAATTGAAGCGCATGGGTAAGGAAATCATTATGATTACCGGTGACAATCCACGTACCGCAGAAGCAATTGCAAATCAGGTAGGAATTGATCGATTTCTCGCGGAGGTGCTTCCACAGGAAAAAGCGAACAAAATCAAGGAACTTCAAGCTGAAGGAAAGGTGGTCGCCATGGTTGGAGACGGTATCAATGATTCTCCGGCACTTGCGCAAAGTGATCTCGGTATCGCGATTGGTTCCGGATCCGATGTTGCGCTCGAAACGGGAGAAATCATTCTTGTGAAGGATGACCTTCGTGACGTTGCAACGGCAATTCAGCTTTCATCAAAAACAATCAAGAAGGTATGGCAGAATCTTTTCTGGGCATTCTTCTATAATGTTATTGCTATTCCTGTTGCTGCAGGAGCTCACCTTATGATTACACAAACGGGAGGTCATGCTGCGGAGTGGGTTGTTATTATGACAAATAACATGGGATGGCTTGGTCAGCCAGTGCTCAATCTCTCGCAAGCGACACTTCGTCCGGAGATTGCAGGTTTTGCAATGGCATTTAGCTCTATCTCCGTGGTGTTGAACTCAATGCTATTGAAGCGTTATGTTCCACCGATAGAGAAGACGATCATGAAATCGAAAACATTGAAATAGACGATTTCAATGTTTTCGATTATTATTTATAATAAGATTAAGACTTCCAGATTTTGATGAAGTTCGAGTCGGAGTCGAGGGGTGTTGAATGAGTTGTATTAATCTACTACTCCTCGACCACCACAGACGACAACAATGAAATTTGCAAAATCTGGAAGTCATATAACAGATAAATATATGGCAATACAAAAATTACACATGGATATCGAGGGAATGCATTGCGGTGCGTGTGCGACAGGTATTCAGATGGTCACTGAGGGAGTTGATGGCGTACAATCTGTATTCGTTTCATATGACGCAAAAAATGGTGATTGGGAATATGATGATGAAAAGACATCGAAGGAAGCACTAATCAAAGAAATTGAAGCCCTTGGATATAAGGCACATTAGAATGGTGCAGGGTCTAATGAGTGATATAAATAACCACCATAAAGGTGGTTATTTTGTTGATTGCTCGCTATTCAGTGCTACTTCGAGAATAACTGATGTTTCGTTTACATTTCCACGCGTAACCGCATCAGTAAGATTTTGTTGTATTTCAGGATCAAGATTTGCAATAAATGCATCAACTCGTGAATGAAATGCTTCATACTGTGCCTCAAGTCTTTTTTGTGATTCTTCATCGAGTTCCGCATCTTCCCACGATTCTTTTAGATCGTCAGGAAGATGTGTTGCAAAAAAACGGAATAAATGTGCATTGAGCGTGATGAAATTACGCACATCACTCACACCCTCTTTCTTCATGATGTCCTTGAAAACTACGGCCTGTATCGTAAGAAAATGTTCCTCCGGTGACTCAGAATTTTCGGGTATATTTGATTCCATTGCATTAATCATGGGTATGGTGGATATCCTCATTATCTGAAAAAATTTCTGAATTAATCATACGCTCAAATGCAATTTTATCAATGGGGTGTGAGGTTATACAAATACTTGCCGAGATGTTGATGGAGGTATATAATTTACTAGTTCTTTCGTTTCACTTTTATTTTTTCCAGTCTTTTTGGATCAAAAGAAGATGCCACACTCCTCACCGAGTGTGGCTATTCATTTCTGCAATGGAGATAATTACATTGAACTCATTTTTAGAAAGTGGAGTGATGGAGAGACGAGGTCTCTTCCAAAGTTTCATGTTGTGAAGTGCGCGTTTTTGTTGCAGTTCATTACGAGAAATAGTGCGTAGAAAACGTTTCACAAACGTAACGTCCACCATGAACCAGCGTGGTTCCTTATTCGTAGCTTTTGGATCAAAATATTTTGAATCTTTATTAAATTGTGTAAAGTCAGGGTAGGGAAGTGATGCAACCCTTGCTACACCTGCTGGACCTGAAGGGATTGCGTTTGAGTGATAAAATATAATGAGATCGCCAATGTGCATCTCATCACGCATGAAATTACGTGCTTCATAATTTCGTACACCATCCCAATGCCAGCGTTTTTTTGCCTTCAGGTCATCAATCGAAAATTCACTTGGCTCACTTTTCATGAGCCAGTATTGAACAGTTTTTCTCATAACATAGAAAAAATCAACACTCTTTCCTATTGAGGAGGCAACTTTTCTCTGATACGAGCAACGAGTGCTTCAAGCGACCATTCACTTTTAATAAGGAAGTCTGTCCCACCAAAATCTGAGACTTTTGCAATTGTTTGCGCATCAGTGGAGTTTGTAAGGACCAGTACGGTAACGTGCTTACCCCATGCATCCATGCTGCGGAGCTTGGAAAGCATAGTGATGCCGTCCATGTGTGGCATGAATATATCAAGAAGAATAAGCGCTGGGCGTTTTTCTGCTGCGACCTTCAGCCCGTCTTCTCCGTTTACTGCTTGTGCCACAGTAAAACCCTCATCAGTAAGTTTGTCAGAAAGGACATTGCGTAGCGCAACATCATCTTCAACAATAAGAATAGTTTTCTTTTCTGTTTCCATGATAAGGAATTATTTTTTCTTCTTAAGAATTTTTTTAATATGGCTGACAACATCATCTAGCCCCGTTTCAGCTTTGACGAGATAATCGGTTAGCTTGAGATTTTTTAGTCTGGGTTCTTCTTCGACACTATTTTGATTTGTGAGTGCAATAATGCTTACATTTTCTCCATATACACCTGATTCTCTGATCTGTTTTGACATATCGAGTCCATCTACAGGGAACATGACCACATCAGTGATAATGAGTTCGGGTTTTTGTTCGAGTGCGAGTTTCACTCCCTCCTCGCCGCCCCGGGCTTCAATAACATTAAATTTTTCATCACGAAGTTTCTCTGCGAGTACCTTGCGAAGTGGTTCACTATCTTCTACAACAAGTATTTTTTGTTCGGTCATTGGAAAAGTATAGCATAAAATATAGTAAATTTGTGTCCATGCATACCCAATGGAAACTGTGCATAATTCAACATGCTTTGACTTTTCGTTTCCTTGGTATACGATGAATGTATGGCAAAAGTCATTATTTGTACGGGTATTTCGGGTAGTGGACGCAAGGAGTATCTTGATCGATTTTCCGTTTATGCGGAAAAATTAGGGAAAAAGGTAAAAGTGTACCACGTGGGTCAATTAATGCTTGAACG
>DIZR01000076.1:0-7649 GCA_002429425.1 Patescibacteria group bacterium UBA6023 | reverse complement strand
AGTGGTGTTTATGAAAGTATTTTACGCACATTTAAGGAAGACCATAAAAAATACGATCTGATCATTGTTTCTATTCACGGATTTTTCTATTGGAAGAAAACATTCCATCATTCATTTGATCATCATTATATTAACCGCTTCAAGCCATCTCTTTTTATCACGGTAATGCGTGATCCTGTTGATATTGAAACGACGCTCAGTAAACGAGAGCAATGGAAAAAGGAGCATCTTAATGAACAAGAAATATCTCTTTGGCAAAATGTTGAAACAGAAGTAATCGCGACGTGGGCCGAACTCTTAAAATGTCGCTATTATGCATTCTACGATAAGCAACGCATGTGCACTCTTTTTAAACTTGTGTTTATTCCTGAAATGGAGTCGACGTATATTTCGATGCCAATGACGCACATGATGGATGAGCCCAGTCGAAAAAAAGTTGATAAATTTATTAAAAAACTTGAGGAGTATTTTGTTGTGTTTGTTCCGATGATCAATAAGGGAAAATTTCCTGAGGTAAGCCAGCAGCTGACAAAGAAGAATCATACTGCATATACAAACTCTTATCAGACGGTAAAAATAGACCTCGATATCCTTCTTCATCAATCCGATCGAATTATTGTATTTTTTCCAAAACCTACCGCAAGTCCTGGTGTGGTAAATGAGTTACGGGAAGCACATGAAACGAACAAGGAGGCCTGGATTATCTATCCTTCAAAACTTGCAAGCCCTTTTTTGATATATTATTATGATCGTTCATTCTTGAACGAAAAACAATTTTTTGATTTTCTTGCTAGTGAGAAGAGGGGGACAGTACGTTTCGATAAAAAGCTTGATTAAATTTATAATACATATGAATGACAAAAATATTATTGGTGGGGTGGTTGCGTTGTTGCTCGTCGTCGGTGGTGTGCTTTTTGTGATAAGTAGTGATAGTAAGAAAGTCACAGTGGAGAATGCTCCGACGGGAGCATCTCAACTTGCCCAATGTCTAAAAGATAGTGGGACAACATTTTACGGTGCGTTTTGGTGTCCGCACTGCAAGAAACAAAAAGAACTTTTTGGTTCTGCGGTAACGTTGCTTCCGTATGTTGAGTGCTCAACTCCAGATGGAAATGGACAAACGCCTGTATGTAAGGAAAAAGGAATTACCGGATATCCGACGTGGATATTTAAGGATGGTTCAGAGCTATCTGGTGAGCAAACATTTGCAGCCCTTGCTGCAAAGAGTGGTTGTGCTGATCCGTCGAAAGGTATACTGCCAACTGCATCGCCTGCTTCTCCTGAATCAATTCCAAGAGGAATATAATCATGGATATTGGAATACTCTTCACGAAAGGGCTCGCCATTTTTACGCTTTTGGGAAATGCTTTCCTAATCTCTCTGGTACTTTTTTATTTTCTTTCAAGGCCGATATTCGAACGCATAATGAAATGTTTGTCAGATTATGCTCTCATACTCGGACTCTTTGTTGCTGCATCGGGAACGATCGGGAGTATTATTTATTCAGAGGTAGTGGGATTTCCTGCGTGTATTCTTTGTTGGACACAGCGTATATTTATGTATCCGATGATGTTTCTTTTTGGAATGGCAGTATACCGCAAGGAAAGAAGTATTATTCCATATTCCATGATGCTCGCTTTCATTGGAGGTATGATTGCGCTCTATCAATGGATAAAGGACATGCTCGCACTGTACAGTAGCATTACGCTGCCTTGTCCAGCGGTTACGTTACTTCCGTCATGTGATAAGATGTACGTGCTTGAATATGGATATATTACCATTCCGATGATTGCACTTAATGCGTTCATGCTTATTGTAATTATCATGTATGCCGCATTGCGCACCCGTACATATGACAAATAAAGAAAAAAAGATAATTATCGTCGGCGGGGGATTTGCCGGTGTCGCAACCGCACTTCGGTTTGAAAAAAAGAAAATTCCAAACACAAAGATCGTCCTCCTTGTTGATCGTCCGCATTTTGAATATCACGGTGCATTATATCGCACCGTGACAGGCTCCTCGCCACTGGAGGTGTGTATTCCACTTCGAGATATCTTTAAAGATACAGATGTCGAGGTACTTGAGGATAAGGTGGCGTCAATCAATAAAACTGAGCAAGTTGTACTTGGCTCCTCCGGCTCACGGTATCACTATGATTATCTTGTGATTGGAGTCGGGAGTGTTACCAATTTTTTTAGTATTGAAGGTCTCGATAAATATTCATATGGAATGAAAACTGTTTCTGAGGCGATACGATTGAAGCAACATATCGTTGAGACGCTTCTTACTTGCAAAATTGATTTTACAAATAAGCTTGAGCAAATTTGCGATGCACATTTTATTGTGATCGGTGCCGGGGCAACGGGTGTTGAACTCGCGGCAGAGATTGTTGTGTATGCGAAAAAACTTGCGACAGAATATGGCATCGATCCTTCACTCGTCTCTGTTGACCTCATTGAAGCGGCACCAAGGATTCTTCCGGGACTTCCCGAATCCTTCACGAAACGTATCGAGCATCACCTTCGTGGGCTTGGGGTCAACATATTTCTCAATCGCTCAATTGAGCGCGAGGAATATGAATCTGTTTATTTGAAGGATATGCAAATGAAGGCACGTACCGTTATTTGGACTGCGGGAGTCCGTGCCAATGACCTTTACGCAGCAACGGGTCTTCAGGTTGATAAGCGTGGAAAAGCCGAGGTTGATGAGTACCTTCGTGCTGTTGGTGAGACGAATATTTTTATTGGCGGTGATGGTGCTAATACGTTGCGTTCTGGAATGGCGCAGACCGCCCTCGATCATGGAAAGCATATTGCAGAAGTTATAGCCGCGCTTATCCTTGAAAAGAAACTACCTGTACACAGAGAACATGAGCCTATTTATGCTATCCCGTCAGGACCGGGATGGGCAGGCATACTCTGGGGAAACTTTAAGCTTTATGGAAAGAGTGGCTGGGCGGTACGTCGTCTTGTTGATTTTATTGTATTTGTTCATGTATTACCACTTGGAAAAGCGATAAAGATTTTTCAGACAAATCAGTCAATATGTGATTCATGCAGCATATGCTCAGTTGAAGCTCCGCACAAGCATGATTAAAATACCAATTATATCTGGGCGCACACGATTTGGCGACATTATTGCAGAATTTTGGTTGTCCGAAAAACCAACGGGACGCATTGTGATTATCTGTGATGGTGCACCGGGGTTACGATCAAAAAAAGAGCTTGCAAAATTTTTTACGCGAAAAGGATATTCCGTATTTCAAATGCGTTATCGTGGGACATGGGAGAGCGATGGGGAATTTTTGAAGCAGAGCCCCGCGGACGATGTCGATGATGTTATTCGTGGGATTCAAAAAGGATTTCTTGATCTGTGGACGGGGGTTGTGTATTATCTCGACCTTCGAGAGGTTGTCGTCGTTGGTGCGTCATTTGGAGGACCTGCTGCAATTCTTGCTACACGAAACCCAATGGTTGTAAAAGCAATCGCCATCGCTTCAATCATTGATTGGAGCGTTGCAACGAAGCAAGAACCATTCGCAGAGTTTGTGAGACAAATCACGCAAGGCTTCCCCGGTGCATACCGTTGTCCAAAAAAGAATTTTAAAAAACTTTTAACGAAGAAATTTTATAATCCCGTGGATTGGGCAGATGCTCTCGATGGTAAAAAACTTTTCCTCATTCATGCGCGCGATGATCAATCGGTTCCGTATATGCCAACAAAAAAATTTGCAAAAAAGATTGGCGCGACATACGTGGAATATGCAAGCGGGGGGCATCTTGGAAGCGCATTCATTATGCAACGAGAGATTTGGAAAAAAATACAACAATTCATTTCTTACTAAAATTCACAGGTGAAAATTGTCATGTGAGTAAAAATTTATATATGCAAAATGAACATGAGCAATATTTTTTTGAAGCGGGAGAGGTGGCAAAAAATGCTCTCTGCTTGCGTGACCGTTGTGGAGCAATAATTGTATCGAACGGCGAAATTGTTGCTCGTGGATATAATGCTCCACCGAATGATAATATCCTGAAACGTAAGTGTACTCTTGAATTGCGCGAATCACGAAAACCAAAGTCAGATAGAACATGTTGCCTTCATGCAGAATGGCGAGCTATCATACTTGCAGTAAAGTCTGGAAAGTCTCTTTTAGGAAGTACGCTGTATTTTACTCGAATTGATAAAGATGGGAACCTAAAACGTTCTGGGAGTCCATACTGTACAGTGTGCAGTCGACTTGCGCTTGACGTGGGTATTGAATATTTTGCACTTTGGCAGGATTCAGGAGTCGTTGTTTTTACTACGGATGATTATAATGATGAGTCCTATCAATTCCATTATCCCCTGGTATAATTGAAAAAATAGGTGTTATTGATAATTTGCATTCCTCGGTGTTATACTACTCGTGTATATGGAGAAATTGCTCCATATTATTTATTTTGTTGATACATTATTTATTCATTAATTATTATATATGGACCAGACAAAGTGGATCTTAGGCGGTGGGCTAGTTATTTTATTTATTGCGGGCTTACTTTTTGTGTATAGTGGTGATAATGCATCGAAGGCACCAGACGTGCGTTCGATACCTCAGGTTGAGATCAATACCGCAACAACTTCTGCTGAAAATACCCAAACAAAAGAATCTATGACAATTACTCAACCAACAAACATCAAAATGGAACCAAAGACATTAGAGTCCACAACGGCAATTTTACACACGACGATGGGGAATATTACGTTAAAGCTGTATGCAAATGACTCACCGAAAACTGTTGAAAATTTTGTGAAACTTGCAAAGTCAGGATTTTATAATGGAGTAAAATTTCATCGCGTAATAAAAGATTTCATGATTCAAACGGGAGATCCACTCTCAAAAGATGACAGTCAAATGGGGAGGTGGGGGACTGGAGGACCGGGATATGCATTCAGTGATGAATTCAATCAACATAAACTCGTGCGTGGCTCTCTTGCAATGGCGAACTCGGGACCAAATTCAAATGGAAGTCAATTCTTTATCGTTACTGCGGCATCAACACCATGGCTTGATGGAAAGCATACAAACTTTGGAGAAGTTGCTGATGGTATGGATGTCGTAATGAAGATCGATACTGTTCCTACGACGGTAGGTGACCGTCCCGTTACTCCTGTTATTATTACTTCAGTTGAGATAAGATAGGTTTATGTAACTGGAACATTTTTTATCAAAAAAGACCCAAAGAGGGTCTTTTTTAGTATTTCCGTTGTGAAAGTACTACTGATGTTCAAGTCGTTTCTTCGGAACGAGAAAGTGTACAAAAAGATAAAGAATAATTCCAGGAATGATTCCGGTGATTATTATGAGCACAATAAATCCTATGCGAAGTATGTTTGGGTTAACCTCCATCCACTCTCCAAGTCCTCCAAATATTCCACTTCCGACTCCTGAACGTTTATTTCTGTAGAGTTTTTTCATATGTGTATATTGTATCGTATAAAATTGACGTATGGCAAACTTTTTCACAGATAATTGAACGAAATTAAATATGAAGGAGTGCCTATACTCTTTAATGGGTATGCGCTACTATTGAGAAATGCAGTATCTCTTGTTGTTAATGATATTTATCCCTGTTCCTGTTTTTGCGCATACTTCTGACCAACGCTATGCAGATGGGTACATTATCGACCTCTCTACCGCACCCGTTGCACCATGGGTGGGCGAGAAGACGGGTATGTCATTTGTTTTTCGTGACCCATTCACTGGAGTCGCAACGTCTTCAGTGAAAAGCGCTTCATTCTCGATTGACGCGCTCATGCGAAAAAATAAAAAATCACCTGAAATAGTATTTGAGAGTCACACATTTACCATCGATAGGGGAGGATTTGTTACTAATTATACATTCACCGAAGAAGGCACCTATGATATGCACCTTACGTTTGTTGATACATCAGGTATTTCTCACGTTGCGGGGTTTCGAAAACAGATACGAGATGGAGGCATGAAAACACAAGCACCAATAAGTCCCGAGGTGTTCTTCGGGGCAGTCTTCCTTATTAGTATTCTCGGTTTTACTGCAGGAAGATTATCAAAGAAATAATCATCTGTATTATTTTTTGTTCACCTCGTTTGAGTCGTTTTCTATCATGTATGCGCTGATTGGTTTTTTGTTTCGTTGATAAGTGGGCGCGTCAATTCGTTTTGTTATAATTGTATTGTAGACTCCTCCAGTCAAATGCTGTAGATCGATGGAGAGCGCTTGAAGCTGTTGTGCTGCAGCGGCAACTTGTTGATTTGCGGCACTTTGTTGTTGCGTTGAAGCGGAGAGTTGCTGCGACCCTGCTGCATTTTGTTCGGATACACTTGCAATCGTGTCCATACTTTCTGCAACATGTTGGATAAGCGATGATTGTTCCTCGGTGCGTCCTGATATTTCCTTGATTCGCGCGGAGAGTTGCTGTATTGACCCTGATACGTTTTTTAGTTCAACTAATGATTCGCTAACTACTTTAGAATTTTCATCCGCGTGCTCAAGTCCTTTTTCGGCAACCAATACGGTGTCGTTGATCTGAACAAGCATTTCTTCAACTTGCTCTTTTATTTCTTCCGCTGAACGTCCTGATTGGTCTGCAAGTTTTCGTATTTCGTCTGCCACGACGGAGAAACCACGACCTGCTTCACCGGCACGTGCTGCTTCAATCGCGGCATTAAGTGAGAGCAGATTGGTCTGTTCTGCGATCTTAGTAATAGTGTCGACGATGGTGCGAATCTCACGTGAGCGATTTCCCATTGTACGTGCAATCATTGCCGTGTCGGTAGTCATTTTTCGAATTTGATCGAGGCTACGTTGAGATTCTTCACCTTTCGCGCCGGCCATTTGCGTGGTTTGCGATACTTCTCTTGCCATACGTGCCGCCTCTTCCGAGGTGGCAAGCATTTCCTGTGCTCCAGAGGCGATTTCTGCTATTGAATGTGATATTGATTCAGCTTGAGTGGATTGCGTAATTGCCCCCTGCGCAACTTGTTCGGCAATACTCGCATTACTCTGTGCCGACGCTGCGACTTGTTGCGAGGTTGCAGAGAGGGAAGTACCTGCCTGTGCAATTTGATCACTTGCTCTTCGTAGTGGGACAACGAGTGAATTGAGGTTTATTACTGCAAGAAAAATGGAAAATAAAATAATTAATATCAGCAGTACTAATAATAGAGTCCAATTAACGATACCTAAAGTGTCTTCTTCCGGTATTTCCGTTACGAGGGTCCATCCGATGGGAAGCGAGGTATAGGAGACAACGGTATTTGATTTACGTTCAAAGGCAGTGGTATACATTCCGCTTTTTTCTGTCTCGAGACGTCTCATTATTTCCTGAATAAACGTGTTTGATGGACTAAGCTTATTTTTGTTCTCTGCACCTAGTGGAGATATAAGTGTTCCACTCTCATCGATCATATAGCTTGCTCCGCGCGCACCAAGCCCGATACGATTAATGACTGTATTGTCTAATTGTCGCGTGTTCACTTCGGCAAAAAGTATTGCGATTGTTTGCTTGTCCTTATTTTGGACCGGTGCGGTGACGCTTACTGAAAGAAGTTGTCGCTCTTTGTCAAAGTGGCTAGTGAGATAAGGTCTCGACATTATCTCATTGGTGGTGATCAGTGGAATCATGC
>DIZR01000036.1 GCA_002429425.1 Patescibacteria group bacterium UBA6023 | reverse complement strand
GTCCCACACGATATCCTTTTCACGCGATTTCTGCACACTCATAATACCTTTATATTTTTGTATTATTTTATCATATCGCTTCCGATTATCGGATGGGTGGAAACGTATCCGCAGTGAGGATGGCTTTTGCGTTTCGGAGACGCGCGCGAGAATATCCTCAAGAAGGTTTTCCATTCCTGCCACGGGATCACTTAAAAATAGGATACTCAACGGTGAGGTACTGGAAACCTTCTCTTTTTTATACCGACATATAATATTCACAAAGTATTGATTTGGGATAAGGCGTATTAGTGTTTTCGAAAAATACTTTTTCGCAAGGACAAATGAGTACTCATCTCCTGCCCAGATCTCATCTGGAAGATTTCCACGCCAGCCTCGCTCCGGGTAACCAAAACGCTCTCGATAATTATTCCATGACTCAAGATAGACAACTGTTTTTATCCCTAGTCTTTTAAATTCACGAAGCACGTCTAACTCAATACTCGTCATCCATCCAGTGCCTAATAGTGCAAATTTTGCATCCATGTTTTTTTCTAAAAGCTTTGCTATTTCTTTTTTATCAGCAGGAAGACGCTTAAAAAGTATTTGCTCTCTATGAAATACGCGCATCGCTGGACCCGCAAGATATGCACAAAAATTATTTTTATGTGCATGTTGCTTGATATAGGCTGCTATTATTTCCGCACCACCAGCATCATTGGCTATTACGAGGATTTTTTGCGTAGGCAAAATTTTAGTAACCATGCTCTTTACTTCAATTCATTACGATTATCATATACCTTATGAAATGCGGCAACAACGTCATCAAGGTCCGCAGTAGTCATTCCGGGACGCATCATGTCATGTGTTATCATTTTTTTCTCAAACAATGATTCAACAACAGGGCACATTCCTTTTTCATAATGAGTTTCCCCTTTATAAAATTCTGACTTAAACGGAAACCCTTTTGAGCCAAATGCAATTTGATCACGAAATATTGGCATCAAATAAATAGGCTTCACATAACCACCAGAGATTAATGTACCCTCCCACTCCTGCTTCTCGGTTGGTGACAATTCTGCCGCAACCGCCTGAACAAAACGCTCACGAGAAACACCAACAATAGCTTCATCAAATAATACTGCCTGCATATAATATACATGTGTTGCATCTAGGCGCACTTTTGGGGCTTGGATTCCCGGCAGATCTCTCAGGTGCTCAGATATATATTCGCAATTTTTTATGCGTTCCTCGGCAAGCTTCGGAAGTTTTTTTAATTGTTCACGGCCAATTGCGGCCTGAAGTTCGGTGAGACGAAAATTATATCCAACCATGTTTACAATATCAGTTACCTCCTTCCCTTCCACTACTGCTTCAGCGTGATTCCTTATAAGCTGAAGTCTTTCTGCGAGACGATCATCATTTGTTACCACAAGCGAACCTTCTCCCGTGTGTATGTGTTTGTGGTAATTTAGTGAATAAACACCAATATCGCCAAGTGTTCCAGCAAACTTTCCTTTGTATTTTGCATATGGCGCTTGTGCCGCGTCTTCGATTACCGCAATATTGTGCTTTCTTGCAATAGCGTTGATTGCGTCAGCATCATAAGGAAGCCCAAAAATATCAACAACTATTATCGCCTTCGTGCGGGGAGTGATTGCTTTCTCTACTGCGATGGGGTCAAGACAAAAATATTCTGACTCTACATCTGCGAATACCGGGACTGCTCCATAAAAAAGTGGGGCGGTCGCAGAAATGACCATTGAGTATGGGGTAACAATAACCTCATCACCAGGCTCTATTCCGAGTGCACCAATTGCGGCCTGCAACCCTGAAGTGGCAGAATTCATTGCAATTGCATGCTTTACTCCAAAAAAACTCGCCCATTCTCTTTCGAAAGCCTGCACCTCTGGACCACCATAAAAATCTGGATCCCAACAACCAACATAGCGAGAAAGAACACCAGAATCCCTCACTCGATTCACTGCATCTTTTTCTTCCACACCAATAGGTAAATATGCAGGAAAAAGATTATCTTTTGCCCGAACAGGTGTACCTCCATTTATTGCTAATTTTTTTTCCATGTTTTTTAATTTATCCTTTTAATATGAAGCATGCTTCTTGAGTTGCAATTGCATCTTCAACTGTTGAACGTATCACTTCTTTTCCATCTAATACCATTACCGCATGCTCAATGAGTGAGGGCATTGCATTAATGAGTTTAGTCTTTTGGATTTTTGGACTTCCGAGAATGCGATAACCTTTAAATATTGGATCTGGAATGATTTCCTGCGTTATGAGAGAAAATCCCTCATCAATGAATCGCAATCTCCCCTTCTCAGTTAATATCTCAAACTCAAACAGTGAGAAACAACGTTCATCACCATTCATAAGGTAAAACTGGGGACAGCGCTCAAATGTCATAACACCTCCTACTGACGGATCATCATGGGTAAAATCATTCACCCGAAAACTCATTATAGAGCTACGCATATCTCCAAAAAGATATCGCGCTAAATCAATAGCGTGAGACGCAGTATGCATTGTACCTTTTGAATAGGATGCATTTGCGGAGAGTATTTTTCCATGAACACCACTCAAGAACTCTTCGCGTAAAGTAGATACGNNGGTTGAATCAAAGCGTCGACGAAAATTAACAATAATGGGCACGGGGTATTTTCCGAGAGCTTTTTTCACCTCAGTAATTTCTTGTTTTTTCTTCACTATTGGTTTTTCAAGAATAATTAATCCTGGAGACGTCCGCATAACACTAAGTAATATTTTCTTATGAGTATCATCAGGAGTTGTGATGGCAACAATATCCGGCTTCTCATCCTCCAGCATTGATTCTATATCTGGATAAAATTTTGTTTTCCATTTCCTTGCCTCATTCTTTCCTTTTTTAAAATCTACATCCATCATACCCACCAGCTTAATGCGCGGATGCTTTGTAAGTGCATGTGCATGAGTAAGTACATTGCGTGATCTTGGTGTATCAAAACCAGAGGCAATTTGTCCTGTACCAATAATTACTGCATGATAAATTTTTTTCTTAGAGTTCATGGGCTTCTTTTTGTCTCACACTATTATTGATTGAAACAATTTCAGGATGAACACGCAAATAATTTGTGACATCACGAACAGAGAAATTGGAATGCTCTGGAAGCAAAGCGTCGGCAACTGCGCACAACGCACGATAATCTGACTCTTCATCAAGTG
>DIZR01000084.1:5202-5704 GCA_002429425.1 Patescibacteria group bacterium UBA6023 | reverse complement strand
AATTATAATAAATAATAGACTTATGAAAATGCAAAAAAATATCGTTACTCTTATTGTCGTCGTCGTAGTTGGTGGTGGAGTTGGGTTTCTCTCTGGAATGAAATACGAATCAGGAAAATCCGTAACGGCAGTATCTTCCGATCGCACCTTGCGATTTGGCAGCGGACAGAATGCGCAGGGAACAGGGGGAGGGATGCGCACTCGACTTGGAGGAGGTGCAACCTTTGGTGAGGTTGTTTCAAAAGATGAGACAAGTATTACCGTGAAGATGCGTGATGGAGGATCGAGAATAGTTTTCTATACCCCTACCACTCCACTGACCAAGATGATGGCGGGCACAATCAGTGAATTAGTTGTTGGTGCAAATGTTGTAGTGGGTGGAACACCAAACCCAGATGGAAGTGTGACTGCACAATCAATCCAGCTTGCGGCACAGGGGTTGCAGGGTGCCCATTCAGCAAATTAGCCTGAGTTTGCAGTGTTACATAAAATTGTCAAGGTC
>DIZR01000084.1:0-5162 GCA_002429425.1 Patescibacteria group bacterium UBA6023 | reverse complement strand
ATTGTCAAGGTCAGACCTTGACAATTTTATGTAACCCAATAGACACTTGTTGGAAGCCTTATGTTATGATTGTAGGATATGAAATATTACAAATATGAAGTAGCAACAGTTTCAATCACATTTTTATTAGCTTCTGCATTATTTTCCTTTGCATCACTTGCACAAGCGGAGGTTTCAGTAAGTGGTGTCGGTGAGGTAAAGGCCGGTGACACAGAGACTCCTTCGGTGAAGGCGGGTTATTCGGTTACCGCTAAGTCAGATGAGAACATAATAAAGGGTGATAATAGTGTAAAAATGGAAGACGGAATGCAGGCGGGTACAAGAATGACAGAAGAGAAGAGCGAGGGTACCAGCACGCAAGAACAGGAACGCGGGATAGAAAACGCGAAGATGCATGCTGATGAGCATGCGATGCCGGGACTTGAGACTGCAGTACTACATATTGACGTAGCGTCTTTGATGAAGGATGAGAATGCGCCGGCGCATGGTGCTAGTGATGAAAGCATCGATACCGCTGCGAAAGTACATTCCTCCGTAGATTTTGAACACTTCGTATCACACAAGGCAAAGACAGATAGCGCACTGAAGGATGTTGAGGTCAAAGATGGAAAAGTGAGTGTCACGTATAACGAACCCGCAGAGCTCTTTGGGTTTATTAATACGACACTTTCGACGCATGTATCTGTCGATGCACAAGGAAAAGTTCAGGTGGCGTATCCGTGGTATCATATTTTTATGAAGGAGCACGCATCGCGCGCGTCGATTCAGTCCGATATTGCTCGTGCCCTTGCTGCGGAAAATAAAGCAGGAAGAGAAAATGTCGCAACGAGCTCTGCTTCTGTGACGACACAAGCAACGATCGCAGCAGGACTTGGTATCCCGAATATTTTCGAAATTATCGCAAATAGTTTGAAGGATGCCCGTGTGACAGGAGAAGCAGCAATGAAATAGCCATATTAAATTATACAAAAAAGATCCATGAGTGGTCTTTTTTGTTGCACAAAATATGGATAAGTTATTCGACTTGATGTCTACTCATAAAACCGTTACGCTAGGCAAATGATACTGAAAAATAATAATTTACAACAAGGATGATTCAAGATACTGCACTGACCATTATGAAGACGGGCGCGAACGTATTTTTGACCGGAGAACCCGGTTCAGGGAAGACGCATACCGTGAACGCCTATATCCGATACTTACGTGAGCACGGCATTAATCCTTCCATTACTGCATCGACGGGTATTGCCGCGACGCATGTCGGAGGGATGACCATCCACTCATGGAGTGGAATCGGTATCAAGCGCACGCTTACCGAGTATGACCTCGATGCAATGGGATCAAACGAAGGGCTTGTGAAACGCATCACAAATGCGAAGGTACTTATTATCGACGAAATCTCGATGCTCGACGGCAGTATTTTGGTTATGCTTGAGCAGGTCACGCGCACATTGCGTCACAAGGACGAACCATTTGGAGGGCTACAGGTTATCTTCGTCGGTGACTTCTTTCAGCTTCCGCCAATTGCGAATCGTGGCGAACGTGCACAGTTTTGTTTTGAATCAAATGCGTGGCGCAGTGCGAATCCTATCGTATGTTATCTTTCCGAACAGCATCGCCAAGATGATACCGCATTCCTCGGAACACTTGGCGCTATTCGTCGTGGGGAACTCGAAGATCACGTCTTCGAGTATCTTGGCGAACGTCGCGTACTTCCCGGCGAACATCCACAGGATATACCGCAACTCTACACACACAACGTCGATGTCGATACAAAGAACATTGAGGAACTCGCGAAACTTTCGGGTGAAGAAAAAGTATTCTTGATGAATACAAAAGGTGGAGCGAATCGTGTCGAGCAACTCATCAAGGGTTGTTTGTCTCCCGAAGAACTCGTTCTTAAAGAAGGTGCATCAGTCATGTTCACGAAGAATAGTTTTGACAGTGGATATGTAAACGGCACACTTGGAACGATTACGGGCTTCGATGAAGACAATGGATTCCCTATTGTCGAGACACAAGCGGGAGAGACCATCACCGCACTTCCTTCTGAGTGGGCGGTTGATGACAGTGGCAAGGTGCTTGCGACCATCACGCAGGTTCCACTCCGTCTTGCGTGGGCGATTACCGTGCACAAAAGTCAGGGGATGTCCTTGGACGCCGCAACGATGGATTTGAGCCGTGCATTCGAATATGGGCAGGGGTATGTTGCACTCTCTCGTGTGCGCACCTTTGCAGGACTTCACATCCTCGGTATCAATCAACGTGCATTTGAAGTACATCCGCTCGTACTCGAGCGCGACCATGCATTTCGTGAGCGGTCCGAAGAAGTGGAAACAGGATTTCTCGATATGAATTCGGGTGACATTACAAAGCTCCATGAGAATTTCCTCCTCACATCGGGGGGAAGTCTCGAGAAGAAGGAAGTAAAGACCGCAGAGCGTGGTGTACAAAAGTTGAGCACGCACGATGAAACACTCTTGCTGGTGAAAAAAGGAAAGACAATCGAGGAAATCGCAAAACTCCGCACCCTCAAAGTTGCAACTATTTTTGACCATGTTGAAACATTATGTGAGAAGGGACTCGTCTCGACCGATGCCCTTGCGCATTTCATTTCACCGAAACTCAAAAAATCATTTCCTGAGATTCATAGCGCATTTACGAAACTCGAAACAACAAAACTCACCCCCATCTTTGAATTCTTCGATGAGAAATATTCCTATGATGAATTACGCCTCGCTCGACTTTTCCTTGCTCGTGAGTGAGATTTTGACAGATTCGTCGATCCAGAGTGCAAGTAGTGCGGGACTCTCCATGATTGCTTCGGGTACCTCGAAGTAGCTCATCGTTCCACTTTTTCCATTTTTTGAGGTGTAACTAAATGCCTTGCTCCCGTATTCTTCAAATTTTTGTTTGTTTGTTTCATCAACTTTGAAGTAGAGCACACTGTTCACGATGATACCGAATATTGTTGCGTACTGATAGAGTCCATATCCGCCGAACATTGCGCGCGAATTAATTCCCGCAATGTGTCCCATCACATCGTGGATAATGTAGTCGTGAAATTCGGAAGATTTTTTCATTCTCATAGTGTACCTGACCCTCCCCTTGAAAAATAGGGGGAATTGGCTATACTAGGCGGACTATATACCTGCAGAGTGCAGGGCAATGGTGAAAATAATAATTGCGGGATCGTCTAATGGTAGGACATCGCCCTCTGGAGGCGAGTATCTTGGTTCGAGTCCAGGTCCCGCAGCTATCAAGATTCGGTTCGGATGACCGAGTCACATCATATTTTTCAACGTCGTTTTGCCGTCAGTTCGAGACCTAGACACATCCCTGTCTTGGACTCGAACTAGACCCTCTAGCGAGACCGAGATACGTTCGAGTCCCAGAGACTCCGCAAGCCAAGTCGTGCTAGTACGAGATACGCAGGTATCTTATGCGCCCAAGGTTGCTACTTTCATTTGTTTGCCGGAACGATATAATGTTTAATGTATGATATCATTTGAGCAACTTCCACAAGAACCAGAAAAAACCGACCAAGATTTGGAAACTGTGCCCGAGGATACTTCTGAGAACGCAGACGAGCTGCAAGAGATAGCGGAAGAGGTAAACACGAGCGAAAAGGGCTTAGTAAATAAAATACGTCAGTTCATCAATAGTAAGGTTGAGGAATCAAAATTACCCACAAAAGAAGGACTCGGGTTTGAAAGCACTATGGGCATCTACGGAGGCAAATTGGTGAAAGATGATGATGGGCGATTGGTGTATGACACAAGAGGGTTTTGGTCCAAGATCGATCAATGGGGAGATCGAATTTTGCGATCATTTGATGAACATCATGCAAAAAATCCTGGTGCAATGTTTATGCGTCGCCCCATAGAGTTTCTCAAACTCCTGCCTTTTATTGTTGATTCAAAACGTTATCGTGGTTCTCCAGAGCAAACCGCAGAAAATATTTCACGGCTCGGACTTGATGAATATTATGGCATTCACCCGTGGGGTATAGAAATAAAGAAGCCTGAAGTTTTCTCAAACTCAATCGGTCTTCAGGATATATTTCGTCAAGACCAGATCAATCATCCGGCGGTGAACAACATCGATCGATTTGACGCGCTAGGAAGAGCTGCCGATTATATGAAAAATCTTCACAAAACATCCGGAGGCATTGCGGAGGGGAACGCCTACAATTTTATGTTTACCGAAACGGACGGAGCCGTTGTCGATAAGCCGATATTAATGATACCCACAGAAATATATAATCCTGAAAAAAACATCTCTGAGATAGAACAACGTGCAACCGACCTTCTTGATTTTCTGGCGAGCACATCAATTGAGGAATACCGTCGATCAAAAGATTGGGAGAACGTCAAAAGAGTTTTGCAGACAGCACTTGAGCGATACGACGATGTAAATGTTGCCAAAATGGTCGCATCTTATGTGCGACGGGGAAGACTCACCCTTCCCGGCGACACAGAGGGACTTGAGTTTGAAAATTCTCCGACATTTAGGGCCAGTCGCCATGTGTTTGCGGCGCACAATACGCAGCGTTTGTCGGTCAAAAATCCTGAAGTTTCGGCGCAGATTAGAAACGAGATTATAGATTCCTGTGATTTATTCGCAACCTCTGTTGCAGATAAATTAGATGGTATGACCGAGTAAATTGTAAAAATTCTGAATTTTTCAACGTGCCCGAGACGCGTCGTTGTGATATCTTGAAGCGAAACGATTCGGCCAAGGTGGGCTTGGTAGGGAATTATCCGAATCCGAGGAGTTCAGCAGCCACATGCTAAGTCAAGTGACTGATATGCATAGGTATCAATTCCGAAAAAGCATACCCGATGAGTCTGGATATCCAGACAGAAAAGCCATCCCAAAAGGGTGGCTTTTCTGTTACTCAGAAGCTGTTTTAAGTATAATAGAAAAGTGACTAAAACTAAAAAAATCTTTACCTTCGCAGTCGTCGTCGTAATTTTGGTGACAGGAATTGCGGGTTGGTACGCGGTTTATTCAGGAAACAATGGTTGTCGTTCATTTGGAAGCAAGGTAGATGGTCCTGTGGTAGCGTATTTTAGTGAAACTCTTCAAAATGATTTTATAGAAAAGAAAGGTGGGCACCCCATTGAGGGGTTTGAACCGTTTATGTTTATGGAAACGTA
>DIZR01000033.1 GCA_002429425.1 Patescibacteria group bacterium UBA6023 | reverse complement strand
AGCTCCAGACTTCGCAATGCCGGCATTTATGCACACGATGAATCCAGGGAATGCATCCGCATCACTCCCATATATAAACATCGTGAATTTTTTCATGAACATGTCAAAGTTTGATCAAGTTCTTGATATTGGGGCAAACCCAAATGATGTTCCCCCGCCGATCACAAGAAAAGAAAATGAATTGGTAAAAATACACCTCACCGCCAAAGAAGTAATCTCGCAGATAGCACCCGGCATTTATTCAAATTATTGGACATATAATGGACAGGTTCCGGGTCCAATGCTTCGAATAAAACAAGGAGACACTGTTGAACTTTCGATAACTAATGATCCATCGAGTCTTCATGTGCACAACATCGATCTTCACGCAGTAACTGGGCCGGGAGGTGGAGCAAGTGTCACTAATGTCAAACCTGGAGAAACAAAATCATTTCGATTCAAGGCCCTTAACCAGGGACTCTATGTCTATCACTGTGCCGCAATGAATGCGAGCATGCACAACGCACACGGACAATACGGACTTATTCTCGTTGAACCCAAAGAAGGACTTCCAAAAGTTGATAAGGAATTCTACCTCATGCAAGGTGAACTTTACACCGTGGGAGGACTCGGGAAAAAGGGTTTGACACGCTTCGATACTCAAGGATTCCTTGATGGAAATCCAAACTACGTCACATTCAATGGGCGCGTTGAAAGCACACCACGCATGCAGATAAAAACAGGAGATCATGTCCGCATCTTCGTCGGAAACGGCGGGGTTAACCTCATCTCTTCATTCCACGTCATTGGCGAGATATTCGATAAGGTCTATCCTGAAGGAGCGATGGGCGAGGGTTCTGCAATATTCAAAAATGTACAAACAACCGCAGTACTGCCTGGTGGGTCTGCAATCGTCGAATTCACCGCAGATGTCCCCGGGAAGCTTGTTGCGGTCGACCACGCACTCTCACGCATGAACAAGGGCGCATGGGCAGTCATCAATGTAGTTGGCCCTGCAAACCCAGAAGTCTTTGAATCCCTCTCCCCTGCAACTCCAATGAAGTCGATGGATGGAATGGAAACGCATGGAGGTTATTAATTATTCTTTGTGAAATAACAAATCCCCCACAATCACTGATTGTGGGGGATTTGTTATTCTCCTAGAAATATCAAAATAATTTTTACCCGAATGTAAATGCAAATACCCTGAGGCCCGTTCCAACGGGAGTAAACTCGAGATCATGTTCGCCATATCCATTTGGGTCACTAACGATATTGTACGAGGTTTCACTTGAAACAGTCACATAGCTTTGTCCATTCTCGACCACCACGTCTGTGCCGGCACGCACACCAAGTGGTGCGCCATCGAGTGTGACTTTTATTTTGATCGGTTGCAATGAAGACAGAACAACGTATACGCGTGACGCACCATATTTGAGATTAAATGTTGCACCCATGGAAGTATTTTCATCATATTCAGGAGTGAAGTTCCAACTTCCACCAAAATATAATTTATCATTCAATCGTTCCGCAGGAAGTGTAAGCGTCTGAAGTCCCTCCACTCCGCCCTCTCCATTGCCAAGATACTTCGTATTGCGACTTGAGCCAAAATAGATCTCTGGAGTACGTACATTTCCCGCAACAATTGCGCCGGTTGGTTTGGCAATTGTTGTCGTGATTGATTCATTTATATTAAGTTTTACCGACCGCTCCATGAGTGCATCTTGAATTTTCTTTTCTGTCTCGGCATATTGTCCCTCTCCAATGTGGTCATAAACAATAAATCCATCAATATCGATAAGATATTTACGAGGCCAAAATTGATTCCCAAATACACCCCATGTTTTGTAGTCATTATCAAGCACAACAGGATACAAAATGTTAAATCGTTTTACTGCTTCCTCGACATTTGATTTTACTTTCTCAAATGCAAACTCGGGAGTATGGACGCCAATGATCACGAGTCCCTGGTCTTTGTACTATCCATGCCATTGCGTAAGATAGGGAATCGTCCGCTGGCAGTTTATACAACTGTATGTCCAGAAATCGATGAGCACCACACTCTTCCCTTTATATTGACTGAGCAGAACAGGAAGTTCGTTCGTATTAATGTATCCCGCAGCTCCGGTGATTTCAGGCGCACGTTTGTATAGCCTTTCCTTTGCCGCGACAGATAAATATGCAGTCTTTGGTTTGGGAGGATTACCTGGTGCAACCTGCCCGACTGTCGTTTTCAAGGGTACGGCAAGTGATGAGGAATTAGTTTCTGTACTTTGTGACGGTGTTGCATTCGCGGTTTCTTGTATCTGCGTATCAGTTGGATACACTGAGGTATTTTGTACTGCCGGTGGTTGAGTATAGGTCTTGATCAAATTTTGTTCAACTTTTGTCGTATCGAAGAATCCCACACTATAAATTGCAAGTTCTAATTTTTTATCATATCCACTGATGATTCCAAGCCCCACAAGAATAAAAACAAGTCCAAGAATTTTCTTAAATTTTCCATGTGGATCTGCAGCGACTCCGAGTTTGCCCATGATCTTTTGTCCGATCGCAACAATTCCAAGTAGGGCAAGACAAAGTCCAATGGTATACACCAAGATGTAGGTAAATCCGAGCGCAACACTTACAGGAAGGACCGTTGCAAGTACAAGGAAGTATGTTGGGCTACACGTTGCAAATACCGGGCCGAGTGCAGCACCCACAATGACATCTCCCCAGATACTTTTTTTCTGTAAACCTTTTCCAAGCAAAGCATTGGACTTTTGCCCAAGACTTCCCATAAAAGATAATTTTTCCATTATTGACGGGAATATCCAAAGAATACCAAATCCAATAATGATTCCTCCGGAAAGATATTTCCATGTTACTTCAGGAATGGTGATAAAAACGGTGCTCACCTTAAGGAGAAATGTGAATGCAATCAAAGAAACTGCAAGTGATGTGATAACCGTAAATGCACGCTTCTTACTTTGCCCACCCGTTCCATCAAGAGAACCACCCACAATAACTGGGAGTAATGGTAATACACAGGGTGCGAGCACAGTAAGAAGTCCAGCGACAAATGAAAGAATAAATAATGTCATAAATACATTGAGTTATTTAACTTCAGCAACAAAAGCAACAAGAGTTGGTGAACCGCTCCACTTCTTAATGAGTTTTCCATTTTCATCAACCTGTACCATTGTGTGCTGATAGGTGACGCCGTACTTTTGTTTGAGTGCTGCAGAATTATCGTAATCAACCTCAAGAATTGTAAGATCTGATGGTATGTCTTTCACATGCGCGAGGATATCTGCTTTGAGCCCCTGACATGTTGGACACCACGATGCACTAAAATCGAGTACAACTTTCCCCGTCTTTGCGAGCGCAATCTTACTCGCATCATAAGGCAGATAGCTTCCTGGTTTTACCATCATATCGCCCTCTTTCATCATCATTGTATCACTTGCTTCAATACCCTCATGGTTCATCATCATTGCGTTCTCATTACTTGATGTAGCTATCATCGCTTCATCATTTAACATCATTCCATCTTGCGCTGTTTCGATTGACCTAATGGCACTTTCTTTTTTCATTGAGTTCAAATAGAGAAACACACCACCGATAACAATAAGTGCCACTACACCAATAAAATAACTATTTTTCATACAAAATTAATTTAGGTTGTTATGTGAATGATTGTAGCGTAATGAAAAACAAATGTAAAGTAGCCTTTACATTGTATATGTGAACAAGAACTATTTAACTTAGTAGCCAGAGTACGAAGTGACTACAGATTTCGGTCACTGTAATAG
>DIZR01000019.1 GCA_002429425.1 Patescibacteria group bacterium UBA6023 | reverse complement strand
ACTTCTTCATGATCCACTTTTTCCCAATATCCTGGCGTATTCGGAGTAACAATGAAGCTTCCAAAAAGTCCCATGGGTTGCTGCTTATCCTCACGGACATGCGGGTGATACCACATCATACCAGCATCAGGAAACTTCAATACATAGTCAAAACTTTCTCCGGGAAGAATATTTTTCTGCGTAAGCTGCGTACCGTCATACTGATTATCCATACGCACGCCATGAGAATGTAGTAGCGTCTCCATGTCGGTATTATTCTTAAAACGAATAGTGACCGTGTCGCCCTGTTGCACGCGAATAACCGGACCGGGAATTGAGCCGTTATATGCAAGCATTTTGATTTTCTTTCCATTGATCTCTTTTGCAACGTACCCTGCCGTGAGTTCATATGTATCGCCATTTTTGAGATTAACCGTTTGTGTTTCTACTGCATCTTTCAAACCAGCGATATCGAGAGAAGAACTGATGGCAGGTTTTAATGTGCTCGACTTTTGACCACTGAAGTATGCAAAACTACCAACAACCAATGCGAGAACGAGCACAAACAATATTGTTTTCTTATGCATAAATAAAAGAAGGTTAGTAAATTGTTCTTGTTATTATACCAAGCATCAAAAAAAAGTCTCACTAAAAAATAAAAACGCAGGAATTCCTGCGTTTTGTTAATGAACTATATATTCAGATTTTTGTCATAAACGTATTTCACACGCACGAGACCAAAAGTCTCAAGAATACGAATATACATCCACCCGATATCGAATTCAAACCATTTCACCGAAAGCTTTGCACTTTTGGGATAAAAGTGATGATTGTTGTGCAATGCCTCACCACCGATAAGGATGCCAATTGGACAAATGTTCCTTGACCAATCCTCAAAATTTTCTTTTTTGTTCATGCTGGGGAAATTACGATATCCCCAATAATGTCCAACACCATTAATGACTCCGGCAGCAAAAAATGGGATCCACACCATTTGCACAAGCCAAACACCAAACACACCGACAATCGGACCAAAGAGCACCAGATCAATAAAAAGCATAAGTATTACTCCATACTTATGGTATTTCGTGTAAATATGTTTTTCAATCCAATCAGACGGAGTTCCTGCACCATGCTTGGCTATTGTTTCTTTATTGCGTGATTCTTTAACATACAGAAACACTCCGCCGAAAAGCACTCGAAAAATTCCATACGTCTTTGGACTATGTGGATCTGCTGCTGTTTCGCACGTTGCATGATGCTTTCGGTGAATTGCGGTCCACTCTTTGGTTATCATTCCCGTTGTCAGCCAGAGCCAATAACGAAAAAAATGTGCTACCGGAGCCCAGGTTGGCATGTCATACTTGAGTAATGTCCATGCTATAGTCCGTACGAACACCGAAGTTGGAACTTCAAACTCTATTGATCGATGCGCTTGTCCTCGATGCAAAAATATTGTCACTGCGGCAATAGTAATATGTGTCAACACAAGGACAACGACTGCGTACTCTTTAAGTGAAAGTGGAATTACTCCATCCCAAATATTGAAATACCACAACAACGGCGACCCGCCAATAAGCAGTATCAAAAGATACGCCCACCATGAGAGATTCGACAACGCGCGAGACATAATATTCTCCAATCAAAATCAAAAATGCATGAGAAGAGCGACTGGCAGGAGTATAGCAGAAAGTCTAAAATGTGACACCTTATGTTGATTTGCGTATGATTGAGGGAATGGAGAAAGCGCAAATGAATCCAAACGATCTTATCATCAAACATTTTCGACTTGTTGATGTACAAAAAAAAGCGCTCGGGCGACTTGGCCTTGAGACGCTTCGTGACTTACTCTACCACTTCCCTGCTCGTCATATCGATGCGGGAAAATCCTCGGCCATTGAGCTTGCTGAAGATGGAGAGCGGATCACACTCTATGGTCAAATAGAAAAAACAGGAACAAAGAAATCTTTCCGCGGTCATGTGCCAATGGGCGAAGCGATAATACGTGACAAAACGGGTCGAATGAAACTCGTTTGGTTCAATCAACCGTACATGGCGAAGATGGCGAGCGTCGGAGACTTCGTGCGTGCATCAGGCGTTGTAAAAAAAAGCGGGAGCACCATAACACTCGTGAATCCCGAGCTTGAAAAAATTACTGCTTTGCCGGGGGATACCAGTCCATCACTGTTTACTGAAGGTGGTATCGATTCCGACGAACGATTTTTACCGGTCTACCCTGAGTCGAAAGGTATCACCTCACGATGGTTTTATCATGCAATACGCAAAGTAAGCACAAGTGGGATACTCGATACACTCACGGACCCCATACCTTCCGACGTACTCAAGCGATACAATCTCCCCTCACTCCCCACTGCCCTTGTGTGGCTCCATGCGCCACGCGAGGAAAAACATGCACTCTCCGCACGAAAACGATTTGCATTCGAGGAAATATTCTTCATTCAACTTGAACGCCAACAAGCACGCATGCTCTACGAACAAAATCCGACCTTCCTCATCACCCCAAACAAAAAAAATGTCGACGAATTTATTAGAGGGCTCGGCTTCCCGCTTACCGATGCACAATCACGTTCTATTGAGACGATATTTACCGACTTCTCTTCATCTCGTGCAATGCTTCGTCTCCTTGAAGGTGACGTCGGCTCAGGAAAAACAGCGGTTGCCGCCGTTACCACATATGCTGCCGTGACGACACGCCCCGAAGGGCAAAACTTTGGTGCATTGCAAGTTGCATATATGTGTCCGACGGAAATTCTCGCAACTCAACACTTTGAATCATTTATCAAATACTTTGTTGGCACAGGAATGAGCATCGGGCTTATTACCGGAAGTGGCTGCCGTAAGTTTCCTTCAAAAGTCGACCCGAGTGGATGGACCGATATCTCTCGCACACAATTTCTCAAATGGGTTGCAAACGGGGAGATTCCTATCGTCATCGGCACCCATGCACTCATCTCAAAAAGCGTACAATGGAAGCATCTTGCATACGTCATCATCGATGAACAGCATCGCTTTGGCACCAAGCAACGTGCGAAACTTGTACAAAAAGATGCAGACAACAAAGCGCGTGCACCGCACTTCCTCTCTATGACCGCAACGCCGATTCCCCGGACACTTGCCCTCACTCTGTATGGCGACCTCGACCTCACTATTCTTGACCAAATGCCTTCAGGAAGAAAGCCGGTCATCACGGAGATCGTTCCCGTCGGAAAGCGCGACGCAGTATACGAAAAGATTCGCGCCGAAATTAAGGCAGGGAGACAAGCATATGTGATCTGTCCTCGTATCGATGAGCCGGATCCCAGTAAGGAAGGAACACTCAACATGAAATCGGTAAAAGAAGAAGCAACGCGATTACAAGAAAAAATATTTTCTGAGTACACGGTCGACATCCTTCATAGCAAAATGAAGCCTTCAGAAAAAGATGATGTGATGGAATTGTTTACTACAGGAGATACCGACATTCTCGTCGCGACATCGGTTGTCGAAGTTGGAGTGAATGTGCCAAATGCTACACTCATCATCATCGAAGGAGCAGAGCGATTTGGCTTGGCACAACTGCATCAACTCCGTGGACGCGTACTGCGAGGCACACAACAAGCATACTGCTATTTATTTTCTGATACCAAAACCGAAAAAACATTCGAACGATTAAAGGCACTCACGCAAGCAAAAAATGGTTTTGAACTTTCCGAAATGGATCTTGCCCTCCGTGGCTCGGGGGAACTTGGCGGTGGAAAACAATGGGGAATCACCGACATCGGTATGGATGCGATCAAAAATCTCAAAATGGTTGAGGCTGCACGTGAGGAAGCAAAACGTATTCTTGATGAAGACATCACCCTTGCAACATACCCACTCCTACAGTTCAATCTCACCCTTCGCACGCAATCCCACTTTGAATAATATTCTTGACGGCTCGATTGATAGTGCTAGTCTACAGAAAGAACCATATTCAAAAAGGAGTTCACATGAATACACTTCTAGCTTTCTTGAAACCCTACATCTACGATTCTTCATCGAAACAACCTGTTCGTTCGACATTGTGGGTGACATTTGCGCTCACTATCATCATAATTCTGTTCATCGAAATTCCCGGCATCGTAAGTATGCATGAACTTGGGATCGCGCGTGGCTGGATAAATTATCGACTTGAGGGTACTCATCCCCTTGTGTTCATCACCTGCTACGCAGTAGTGTTTGTGGTACTACGAATAATGCTTTTGCTCCTTCAATCTTTTCCTGAGCTCTTCAAAAAGGCAAAGGAGGAACAAGAGCGAAACGAACAACTCGACGATAAAGATCGTTAACAAAAACGATGTGATAAACAAAACAGTATCCAAAAAGGATACTGTTTTTTTGAACTGTCATATATTTCGCAAAAAACCAACTCTTTATAATTTACTTATTTCCTGTCGTGCCGAATCCACCACGACTGATATTCCCCATGTCGGATACCTCTTCCCACTCCACTTGCATATGGGGAACGAACACTCCCTGCATAAGGCGATCACCCGCTTCGATGGATACGTCATTCTCTGTATAATTATAAAGTACCGCAATATATTCGTCATCATTCCCCGCATAATCACGGTCAATAATTCCGATACCATTTGCCGACATCAAACCCTTTTTATGCAGTGACGACCGTGCCGCAAGTAAAACAAAATACCCCTCCGGTGGTGCGATTGCAACATTAAGAGGTACGTAAGCAATTGTGCGTGGAGCGATGATTTGGGGCTCGCGTGCAGCAAGATCAAATCCCGCCGCGCCGAGTGTCTTATATTCGGGTAATGGTAGTGTTTTATCAAATCGTTTAATGGGTATCTTCATGCACTCTTTGTATCACCCAGATAAAACTTGTCCAGTCACCTTTCCACATAAAAATACTCAAACATTACGTTTGAGTAAAAAATATTCTTATTTTTACCAAGGACCGTCTTAGTAAATTACTTACATTCAGTCATGTTCATCAAATGGATACTCCTTGAAACCTTCTTCACTCCAATATCCCGCAAAAAATTCCATAGTAGTACAACAATCCCAGCGCGTGCAACACATCACAGCATCATCATGAAGAAAATTTGCAACAGCGAGATTAAGTCCTGGGGTTGTTGGGTGGTACAACACAACACCATATCCGGGCAATATTGGAAGTTCACATGAAGCACACCGAATCACGGTCTTCCGAATTTCTTCGATACAACAATCAGGACATTTGCAATTGTTATTGCTCTGGGTCATCACGCAACCATAAATAAAAAGCGTAAATCTCCGTGGTCCACGATGTCCACATGCGTATGTTTTCTTGAACCACGAAGCAGATTCAATCCGCATTTCATCTGAGGCCTCAGGGAGATTTTCCCGATGAGCAGTATTCCCTGCTGATGCCAGAACATGAAAGACAGTACCATCGGGAGCAACGACATCATCTTTAACCATATAAACCGACCTCTCAAAAATAATATACTCTTTCTACAAACTACATGAACGAAAAGAAATATCAAGAAAAAACAATATTTGGTGCACGCGCCTGGACTCGAACCAGGGACCAGTCGTGTATAAGACGACCGCTCTACCAACTGAGCTACGCGTGCATTTTTTCTCTATCCCTCGCTAAAGCGAGGCAGCAAGCGTTACCAAATAGGCTACTGCAGGATATTGAATAATAAGCACATCATAAAGAAAAAAAGTCTTATACGCAAACGAACACCGAAGCATGGGCTTCGGTGTGGATTTTTTATTTTATTTATCCTTCATTCATTCTTGGCGATAGAAAATGCCATATGAATAGCTTGTTGAAACGCAGCAAGTGCATATAGGTGCATATCACGAGAATCAGTGTCTGGTGTATTTACGGGAATAAGCATGCCGGGCTTACGTGCATTCTGATCCGACTGAACAATGTCCATTCCATATATATGCGAACGAATGAACCCTTGAGTGGGAATTCCTATTTCATCAAAAATCTCATTGGATGTTTGATCTTCTCTTGCGATAATATCCTTATGTAATCGCTCGACATCTCCTGCCCATTTCTCTGCAGCTATGAGCGTATTAAACGGACCAAAGCAAAGCGTCACTTCCATACTAATAAGTGGAAGTTCTACCGAGACATCTGCTGTAACCACGTAAGGACAAAGAGCGAACAAATTGGCTCCTGACATGATGCACTCCTATATTTGCTATCTCCTCCATGTCTACCAGAAATTACCGAAGAAATCTAGTAAGTGTTTGTGCAAATAAAAAAGCCCCGACGAATCGGGGACTTTTTAAATGTACCAACGAATTGGTACACAACGAATATACACCCGCATCGAAAAGTCTGCAAGTCCAAATTGTGGATAACATTACCACCAATAAAAAACCGCCCAAGGGTGGTTTGTTTTTAATCAGTGCATCCAGATTTTATTCAAGAAGGTTGGAACTCAAGCATGTTTGCTAATTCGGAGGGTAAAAACCCAATCGCGACATGAACTGGAACTCCGAACTCGAGAAGTTTTATCACTACGTCAACCGAATTTTTTAATGACTGAGATAAGGATGCAACAAGCATATTTTTTATATGAGGAAATTCAACATCCTTCATTTCAAGCCAATCAACCAATGATGGAGTTCCTTTGTTTCCTGAAAAACGATATGCACCATCTGGGATTATGGGTAGACTGAACATTACTGCTTCGATTGCATCGATGAGCGCGAGCGCCTCCATACTTGGTGCTGGAGTGTCCCGTGGATGCTTCTTCGGCAAATCAACAACTCGAGTGCAAGCTTTATCTGACATTTCAACTTTCCTTTTTAATGTACGGAAATTCCTGACCCAATATCATCATTTCGTGGGTAAAGAGTCAAGAAAAACTCCAAGGTTTAACCTTGGAGTTTTTCTTTGTCTCATACTTCCTCGTTTTCTTTTTCTTTACCCTTTTTCTTGTGGTGTTTTCTGCCTTCCTCCTCCTTTTGTACTATTGAGGTACTTTCAACCATGGGTGAGATGATAACTGCCTCGGGTTTTGCCATCGGTGCGATATAAACCTCTTCACCATTCTTTGTTTTTGGTTTAATGCCGTGCAACGTAAGAATCTTTTCATAGTCTTCGCGCTCAATCGACTCAACACGGATAAGCTCGAGCGAAATTGCATCAAGCACATGCTTGTATTTCGTCAGCAATTCTTTTGCGCGGGCAAGTGAATCATTCATGATCCGTTCTACCTCTTTGTCGATGCGATTCGCAACGTCTTGCGAATAATCACGCTCCACAAATCCTCCCCGACCAATAAGCACAGACCCCGATGCTTCAAACGCAATCGGACCCATATTCGCAGACATGCCGTACTTTGCGACCATGTCATGCGCAAGTCCCGTTGCAACCTGCAAGTCGTTCGATGGACCGGTCGTGAGGTCATCAAACATCATGAGCTCTGCAACATAACCACCAAGTGACACCACGATGTCATCGAGGAATTCTTTGCGTGAATGGAATCGACGCTCCTCAATTGGAAGCTTAAGTGTGTACCCCGCCGCATGTCCACGAGAAATAATAGAAATCTTATGCACGGGATCCGCATATGCGAGCAGTGATGCGAGCAGTGCATGTCCACCCTCATGATATGCAGTAATTCTCTTTTCTTCGATATTTAAAATGTGACTCTTACGTTCAGGGCCAATCATTACTTTTTCAATAGAACGAATAAGGTCATACTGCGTCACTTTTGTCCTGTTCTCTCGTGCGGCAAGTATCGCACCTTCATTCATAAGCGATGAGAGATCTGCACCAGAAAATCCTGGCGTACGTTCTGCAATAACACGGAAATTCACATCCTCACCGAGTGGTTTTTTGCGTGCATGAATAAGGAGAATTTGCTCACGATCAGCAAGGTCAGGAAGATCAAGAATGACTCGACGATCAAAACGACCCGGACGTAGGAGTGCGGTATCGAGCACGTCAGGGCGATTCGTCGCCGCCATCACGATGACCTTCTCTGTCGGCTCAAATCCGTCCATTTCCACAAGGATCTGATTCAGCGTCTGTTCGCGTTCGTCGTTGCCACCGC
>DIZR01000041.1:1143-16393 GCA_002429425.1 Patescibacteria group bacterium UBA6023 | reverse complement strand
AATTATAACAGAGTATTAGACTGTTTTCAATTTACGAATTTTTTAAAATTTATTCAACAAAAACCGGCTTCACGCCGGTTTTGTTATCTATACTGTTTCAACACTTCTTTTTACTCTTACTTTTGAGCGAATGGCGAGTTTCTTTTTTTCTACTTTGATATCAATCTCCTCCCCTTTCATGCCGACAGTGACTACTCCACCAGTGAGTATGCGCTCTTTGATGATTGTTGAGGCAATAGGAGTAAGAATCTTATCTTGGATGATCCTGCGTAATGGCCGAGCTCCATACTGCGGGTTGTATCCGACTTTTGCAAGATATGCGAGTGCATCATTTGCAATAATCAGCTTGATGTCCTTCGTTCCTAGTCTCTCGCGGAGTTTTGCGACTTGAATGCTTACAATATTCTTGAGTGCTTCTGGTGAAAGAATGTCAAACATAATGATATCATCGAGACGATTTAAAAATTCCGGTCTGAAGTAATCTTTAAGTCGTCCCATAACCTTATCCTTCGTCTGTGCATACTCCTCGGCGTCATCAGCATTCCCAAAACCGATAGACTGCATTTTGTCGATAAACTCGCTACCGATATTTGAAGTAAGAATAATGACGGTATTCTTAAAATTCACAACTCGACCCTTGGAGTCAGTAAGTCGTCCATCATCAAGTACTTGAAGAAGAATATTGAATACTTCCGGATGTGCTTTCTCAACCTCATCAAAAAGAATAACAGAGTATGGACGATGACGTACCATCTCAGTAAGATTACCCGCCTCTTCATAACCCACATATCCCGGTGGCGAACCAATAAGTTTTGAAACGGCAAACTTCTCCATATACTCCGACATATCAACACGAATGAGTGCCTTTTCATCATCAAAAAGAAAACTCGTAAGTGCTTTTGTGAGCTCTGTCTTTCCCACACCCGTTGGTCCAAGGAAAAGAAAGGATCCGATAGGACGACCTGGATCAGCAATGCCGACACGCGAGCGCTTGATCGCATCTGCAACTTTTTGAATTGCAGTGTCCTGTCCAACAACGCGATTGCGAAGTTCATCTTCAATACGTGCGAGTTTCGATGCTTCTTCCTCAAGCATGCGTGAAAGTGGAACACCCGTCCATTTCGCAACGACTTTTGCAATATCTTGTTCAGTGACCTCCTCATGGAGAATTCTTCGTGAGCTTTGGAGTTTTTTGAGTTTTGCAGTCTTTTCTTGAAGTGACTTTTCAAGTGCAGGAATCTTTCCATAGCGAATTTCCGCCGCCTTTGCGAGGTCGGAACGAAGCTCTGCATTTTCTGCTTCAATGCGTACCGTTTCAAGTTCTTTCTTAATAGTACGAAGGGCGAGTACCAATTCCTTCTCATTCTTCCACTTCAACTCAAACTCACGCGTTTCCTCTTTCAGATCTGCAATTTCTTTGTTGATAATCTTCACACGTTCCTTCGCTCTCTTCCCAGTTGCTCCTTCACTTTCTTGTTTTAGTGCTTCATTCTCTATTTCCAATCGCATTATTTTGCGATGTGTTTTCTCAAGTATTGCCGGTTTATTTTCCAGTTCAATACGTAATGATGATGCTGCCTCGTCAATAAGGTCAACCGCCTTATCAGGAAGAAATCTATCAGAAATATAGCGACTCGAAAGATTAACTGCAGCAAGAATGGAATCATCAGTAATCTTCACACCATGAAAGATCTCATACTTCTCCTTCAATCCGCGCAATATGGCAACAGCGTCATCGATTGATGGTTCATTGATGTATACAGGCTGAAAACGACGGGTAAGTGCAGGATCTTTTTCTATATGTTTTTGATATTCTTTCATCGTCGTCGCCCCAATGGCACGAAGCTCACCACGTGCAAGTGCGGGTTTCAACATGTTTGATGCATCCATTGCTCCCTCTGCAGCTCCAGCTCCAACGATCGTGTGAATTTC
This sequence comes from Patescibacteria group bacterium UBA6023, assembly GCA_002429425.1. Taxonomy (GTDB): domain Bacteria; phylum Patescibacteriota; class Minisyncoccia; order Phycocordibacterales; family UBA6899; genus MHLP01. The sequence continues at coordinate 14,461 of DIZR01000041.1, read as the reverse complement.
ATCGATAAAAAGAATAATCTTCCCCTCTGCACGTTCAACTTCTTTCATGATTGCTTTTAGACGCTCTTCAAATTCTCCACGATACTTTGTGCCCGCAATGAGCAGACCAAGGTCGAGAGAAACTAATTCTTTATCACGTAAAAATTCAGGCACATCACCTTTTGCAAGACGCTGTGCAAGACCTTCAACGACTGCGGTTTTTCCTGTTCCTGCTTCTCCGATAAGAATCGGATTGTTTTTTGTACGCCTCGAAAGTATTTGAATAATACGCCCGATCTCTTCATCCCGACCAATTACCGGATCAAGTTTATCTTCACTTGCAAGTTTTGTGAGTGAACGAGTGTATTTGCCAATCGCACGCATTTTTTTTGATCCTTCGCTATCTATGTTTCCTGCATCTCGAAGTTCATAAAGCACACGCAAAACGTTTTCTTTGGTAATACGAAATCGTGCGATAAGTTCTTGCGCTGGTGATGGAATATTCATCAATGAGAGGAAGAGATGTTCGGTAGAGATAAACTGATCATTTAACTCCTTTGCAACACCCTGAGACGCCTCAAGTACCTGTGCAAGTTCCGGCGTTAAGTATAGCTGGTATGACGATGCGGTTTGTGTATTTGCTTGATTTCCCTCCTCTATCGATTCAATAATTGACTCGGTCATGAGCACTGGGTCGATATCGAGTTTTTCGAGAATTGAAAGAACCATACTCTCATCCTGAAGAACGAGCCCCGCCAAAAGATGTACCGGGGTCACATGTGTTTGCCCACGTTCAATAGCAAGCTCATGGGCTCTTCTGATAGCATCTCGTGCTTTCGTTGTAAAATTATTGAATGGTGGCATATATAGGTAAAGTGAAATTGAAAAATTTTATAACAGTTAATTTGTACAATACAATATTTATAACATGTGTCAATACTATGGTGCGTTTGTTCCCACCTTAGTACTCCCCAGAGTACTTGATGCCTTATTTCCTTCTGCTGAAACAGTGCTAATTAGATCAAGAATACGTGCTGCCGGATAAATAGTTGGGTTAGTTGAATCCTCAGCCGTAACAACGATACCGACTGCCTGCCCATCGAGATTTACCACAAGTGCACCTATATTTTCAGACGAAATTTTTGATGCAGTATCGATCGTACTTATAATTTTCGGAGTTGATGTTGCATCAGGGTTTAGAAAATGGAATCTCGTGAGCGTTCCTCGCAATACACCGGACCCATCACCGCCACCGATAAGGATAACGGTTTGCGCTATCTTGGGATCAATCTGTCGCCCAAAGGTTACGGCATCAAATACATCCGTCTCCTTTTGATCGCTTATCTTAAGAAGTCCAAGAGAAGATTTGTTCATTGCGTCTGATTTCATTGGTTTTGCAACGTACGATTTCCCATTCAGCATAATTCGATAACTATCACGAAGTCCCGTTTCTGTTGATATCTTCTTGAGATCAGTCGCAATAACACCGTCACGGGATACAATGAATCCCGTAGCAAGAGGTGCGGTGCTGGCATCCTGTGACGTAGAAAAAATCGTAACAATACGTGGCTGATTTTTCTCAACTGCAGCAATAATAAGGTCGTCTTCTTTTGCATAAATAGTAACCTCCTTCGTGACCATTGTTGTGATTGGAGAAGGTGTCTTTTTATCCGGAGTTGTTGATCCGGTAACAACGCGTTCGATTGTACGCTCCACAACGCGATTGACGGTCTGCGTGAGTGTTGGTGGTGCTTCTTCGAGCATTGCAACGGTGATAATACCCGTTCCCACTGAGACGATAAACGCCGTCAGCATTGTGAGTAATATCATTTGGCGATTGTTGAGTTCATCCATAATGCTTATATTATAGCACTGTGTACAAAAAAACAAAAAATTCGCTTTCGCGAATCTTTTTAACAATATTACATACGTTGCGCGACAACTTTCCAATCTATTGCATTCCAAAATGCTTCAATATATTCTGCGCGTTTGATGCCATAATCGAGCATGAAGGCATGCTCAAATACATCCATCACGAGTATTGGATTTGTACCAACAAGATTCCCCGTATCATGTTCATTTACCCACACATTGAAAAGTTTGTCAGATGCGTTATCGTGCACAAGTACCACCCAACCAATACCACGAATAGAACCCGTTGCCTTAAAATCCTTCATCCAATTTTCGACACTTCCCCATGTGGAGGTAACTTTCTGTACAAATGATGAGTCTCGATCAATTGTAACTCCTCCATTCTTCATGTTGCTAAAATATAATTCATGCAACCTCATACCATTATATTCCCAACCAAAATGACGTTTTATTTCATTGTATTCAGGTGTACTAAACTTTCCATCAAGTGCAAGTGCGCTCAATTGAACATCGCATGCGTTGGTATTTTTTACATACCCCTCATAAAGTGTGAAGTGATTCGTGAGTAGCGCCTCGCTAAATCCTGGAGTGCCGATCAGTGATGAGAAATTTTGTGGAGTATACATATATTTAAATTACTATTGCAATAAAACTAAGTAAATCAATTGTAACATCTCCGCAACAAAAAGGTAGCATCAACATATAAGGAATATTCACTATCTATCAAAGTACGACAATTAATTCTTGCATTATCTCTGTAAACATATCAAGGAATATTTTGAGATCTTTTTTTGTCGTGATACGACCAAAACTTACACGTAAACCCGATGCGCCCCCACTCCCTCCACCCTGAAGAATTGCTTCAAGAACATGGGAATGTTCCGCATCTGTTTCATTACATGCGCTTTTTGTTGAAACAGCAATCCCCTTTGCATCAAATGCAATTGCCAAAAATTCATGGTCGGCACCACGAAGAGAAAAATTAACATTGTTCGGAAGACGAGATATGCAACTCCCATTAATAGTCACACCGTCAATTTCACGTAACTCTGCAATAAACCAATCCCGTAGAACCAAGAGACGGGCACTTTCTTTAACCCTCATATCCTCAGCTATGCGTAATGCTTCTGCAAATCCAATAATAAGAGGAATATTTTCAGTTCCCGCTCGAAGTCCTCGCTCATGACCACCACCAACAATAATTGGATTCATCAGCACATCACGACGAGCAAAAAGAATCGCAATTCCTTTTGGTCCATATATTTTTGATGCATTAATGGTGAGTAAATCTACACCAAGGTGAGGGATGCTCAATTCCAAATAATTTGTTGCCTGACATGCATCAGTATGTACCAGTGGGTACAGTGCGTCTCCCTCCATTCGCACATCACGGGAAACTCCACGTTCATTCCGTTTCCAATTACGTACCATTCGCGCGATATCTCGGACGGGTTGAATGACACCTATCTCGTTATTTGCGAGCATTACAGAAATAATTACCGTTTCCTTCTTGATTGCTCGCCTTAATTCTTCAATATTTATAATTCCCTCCTGATCGACAGGAATGACCGTAAGCTCTGCACCACTCGATTGAAGCATGCGCACCTTCGCAAGCACTGCATCATGTTCAATCGCACTAACAATAATATGTGGAATTTGTCCAGGATGCTTTTCCCGCCATGCATTCACCGTTCCCTCAAGTGCAAGGTTGCATGATTCTGTTGCACTTCCAGTGAACACCACTTCATCAGCATGCACGCCGAGCACATGAGCAATCGAGAGACGCGCAAGGGCAAGTGCCTTTTTTGCAACAACTCCTTCTTTGTGAATTGAGGAAGGATTTCCATATACTGATGACCAAAATGGAGTCATCGCATTAACAACACTCCTTGCAACGGGTGTTGCGGCCGCATGATCAAGGTAAATACGTTTCATAATGGCATTCTATAAGTTGTAACGTGAATTGAAAAGGTATTACATGGGCCCCCGAACAATGTATTTGCAAATACGCTCCACTGCGATATCATGTGAGGAATGAATCCAACCCTCATCACTATCACATTACTTGGCGTTGCAATAATCGTACTTATTATCTGGTTGATTATACTCGATCGTCGTATTTCGGAGCTTACTGCCGGGAAAGACGCACGCTCACTCGAAGAGACAATTCGTAGCAACCAACACTCGATCACGCAACTATTCACCTTTCAAAAAATGGTAGAAACAGAACTTACGCATATCGATGAACGAATAAAAGGTAAACTTCACGGTGCACGCACATTGCGTTTTAATCCTTTCCAGGGAACAGGATCAGGTGGCAACCAAAGCTTTGCAACAGCATTGCTCGATGAAGAAGGAAATGGTGTGGTCATCTCCACACTCTACACTCGCGAAAAAGTCAGCGTTTTTGCAAAACCGATTGTTCATCGCACCTCAGAGTTTGAGCTTACCACTGAAGAGCGTGAGGTACTGAAGTAAGTTCAAATAATTAGCAACTGAGCCGTTCTTCTCTCGACACCTTGCATATCGTGTGGTAGTATCGCCCTATTCTATTTATGACCCCGAAAAAGACACAAATTGTTCCGCGTCCGCCAATTGTGGTGATCATGGGTCATATCGATCACGGAAAATCGACCCTACTCGACTACATACGCAGTACAAACATTGTTGCGACCGAAGCGGGTGGAATCACTCAACATATTTCTGCATACGAAGCAGTGCATAAAAATAATGATGGGAAAGAGTGCAAAATCACTTTTCTTGATACACCGGGACATGAAGCATTCAAGGGCATGCGCGCGCGAGGGGCAAAGGTTGCTGATATTGCTGTCTTAGTCGTTTCTGCCGAGGATGGCGTAAAAGCTCAAACCATAGAAGCATATAAATCTATCATTGAAGCAAAAGTTCCTTACATTGTTGCGATTAACAAAATCGACAAGCCAAATGCAAATATTGAGAAAACAAAGCAAACTCTTGCTGAAGCTGAAATTTATGTCGAAGGATATGGTGGCGATATCCCATGGATTGCTATTTCAGCAAAGACTGGGCAAGGCATACCAGAGCTTCTTGATGTCATGCTTCTCGTTGCAGAAATGAATGAACTTACTGGCGATGAATCAAAGCCGGCAGAAGGAGTAATCATTGAATCACGAATGGATCCAAAGAAAGGTATTGTTGCCACACTCGTGATTACCGACGGAACCCTCAAAAAGGGAGCGTTTGTCGTTGCAGAAGGAGCAATGACTCCCGTGCGTACCATTGAGAATTTTCTTGGAAAGCCAATCGATTCTGCTACATTCTCTTCTCCGATTCGCCTTACGGGATGGACGGCGGTGCCAAATGTCGGTGATCCTTTTGTGACATTTGAAAAAAAGAAAGACGCGGAAGCACATGTAGCAAAAGTAGCCGTACTCAAAAAGACCGTAGTAAAGGACTTTTTGCCTGTTGACGGAGTACTCTTTCCTATAATTCTCCGTGCCGATGTTGCTGGTTCACTCGAAGCGCTTGAACATGAAATTGGTAAACTCAAACACGATCGCGTAATTCTCAAGATAATTCAAAAGGGCGTTGGCGCAATAAGCGAAAGTGACATCAAGCTTGCCTACGGTGCAAACAAGCCTGCGGTAATTGCATTCCACACAAAGGCAGATGCAAACGCGATCGACCTTGCCTCACGAAACAATATTGATATTCAAAAATTTGATATTATTTACAAACTTACGGAGTGGCTTGAGGATGAGATCAAAAAGCGTGCCCCACACATTGAAATGGTAGAAAAACTCGGAGAATTCAAGATTATTCGCTATTTTAGTCAACAAAAAGAACTTCAAGTTATCGGAGGAGCGGTACTCTCGGGAAAAATACAAAATGGTGTACGATTCAAAATCCTTCGACGTGATGTGGAAATAGGTGAAGGAAAGATCGTTGAACTCCAATCGCAAAAAATAAAAGTGAATGAGGTCCCGGAAGGAAACGAATGTGGACTTCAAGTCGAATCAAAGATTACTCTTGCGGAACGAGACGTACTCATACCCTACATCATCGTAAAGAAACAATAAGAATTTATGGGAATAACAAACTTCATCGTTGCGGAGCCTCTGCAACTTGGTCAACGTATAAGAATACGCCTTCCTCATCACCTTCTCCCCGCCTCGAATTTTATTTATTCCATAAATTCAATAAAATATGAATAAACTCAAACATGGACGAGAGGAATTCATGCTCAAAGACCTTGCAGCAGACTTCCTTTCTCGACAATCAAACAGAACATCACTTATCACCGTCACGCGTGTGATGCTTTCTGACGACCTCAAACGCGTCGACATACTTCTTTCAGTCTTACCACAGGAGAAGGAAAAGGCCGCACTCATTTTCGCGAATCGTATGACCCATGAATTAAAAGAATTCATTAAAGCAAATAGTAGAATTCGTATCCTTCCTCGTATTCATTTTTCTCCTGATCTCGGAGAACAAAATCGTCAGCGCGTTGAAGTACTCCTCGAAACAGTACAGGAAGACGTAAAGAAATAAATACTGGAATAAGTCGGGTTTCCTTGTTATAGTTGCCCCTATGACGTAGTGGCGAAGTGGTTAACGCGACGGTCTGCAAAACCGTTACGCGCGGGTTCGACTCCCGCCTACGTCTCCATTGCATTCACATCCACGCCCGGGTGGTGAAATGGTATACACAGGAGACTTAAAATCTCCCGTCGAAAGGCATGCGGGTTCGACTCCCGCCCCGGGCACAAATGAAAAAACTCCGTTAGGAGTTTTTTTATTGTGCCCGGGAGCAGTAAACTGCTTTATTGCGTGCGGGAGTCGAAAGGGTTTTCATTATCAAGTTATCGAGATTGAAAACCACCTGCGGCGGTAGCCGAGACTCCTTCCTGTCTTGCTTCCGTGCGGGAGTCGAAAAGATCTTCCGCTACTTAAATTATCCAATTCGCGCAATAAAACGATACACCTCAATGAATTGTTCTTTTGTGCTCGTCGCAAGAATAACTCCAAGCACAATCAGAACAACACCGATAGCCTTATTCCACGTAATTCCTTCTCCTAAAAATAATGCCGCAAAAACAAGAACGAGTACCAAACTCATGCGGTCGATTGCATTAACAACAATCACTCCACCACCTTTCTGAAGTGCCATAAAACCCCAAAGCCAGGACAAACCTCCGGCAATTCCAGTAAGTACAATAAAGAAAAAAGAACGTGAACTAATCGAGGTTACCGTCTCCCATTTTCCAAGAAAAAATGCGGCGGTTCCCATAAAAAGCGCGATAGAAAGTCCACGTAAGGTCGTCGCAATTGTTGCGTCTGCACCCTGAATACCTAATTTTGCAAGAATCCCCACAGCCCCAGCAGCAACTGCAGCGAGCACCGCATAGATTATCCATGGTGTCATATAAATGGCATAATAGCGCGGTAAGAACTGGTAGGCAAGCATTGATTTTCCGTTTGAAGTCTGCTACATTATCAGATACATTCATAATGAATGTATCTGATAATCATGCTTTCATAACTGTTTTGCAGATAATAGAAGTTACGCTAAAATAAACAGAGGAAGTATAGAACAAATGCCTTCGTAGCTCAGTTGGTAGAGCAGCTCGCTCTTAACGAGACGGTCGCAGGTTCGAATCCTGCCGGGGGCACAAAAGCGTCAAGAAAATCTCCCCTGCGGGAGATTTTCAGCTTTTGTGAGACGGAGTATGTTTTTAAAAAAGTTATCCTTCTGACTTTTTTAAAAACGACGAGTCGGGGTCGAGAGTTCTTAGATTTTTGTTCGCAACGCGAATCAAAAAACATAGAAACTCGTGACCCAGAATTTATGTCACCACACTGGAATTTTTTTATGGTGCCCCCCGAATGAGCCGATGGTTCGGCTCATGGGCAGGATTCGAAAGATTGGTGAAGTTTTGTCTGCAAAACCACCAATCACGCGCCGTCAGCGAGAAATTCCTCCATCGCGATATAAAATCATCGCATCATCATGGTACCGGTGCTGCAGATATTGTTCCCGCACTTTCCATATTGAGTACATCTCCTGATGGCACATCCGATACTACTGTAACACCTGAGTCTTTCCCTAATGCTGGCGCAATTGGGCGTGTCAAAAGTAATTCTTGGAAATGTGTTTGTTTCGCTTTATAAATATCGACTACTGCACGAATTTCTCCGACTGACAGGGTATCTTTTTCGGGCTTATTCGTTACCACCCCACCACCAGAAAGAGACACCCATTGATAAAAATATACTGCACTGATTGCACTGAAAATAGTCGCAAGAACAGCAAGAGTAATTATTACTTTCCACACGAGATTCGGATTTAGACTAACTACTGCAGCCTTTCGAAAGGATGTGGGGAAAAAAGCAAAAAGTGAGTCGAGGTGAAATTTTTGCATATTATTTATTAATCCTTAAACTCTTTAAATCGACCTGCACTGTTCCTGTCCAAATCTTTTCACCAGATGTGTGTGTCACCTTGAAATGATTAATCACCAGACGTGATGGAAATTCTTCGAGGAGACGTAGGAAATAATATATATTATCCCATGGTCCTTTGAGAGTAAAATCTCCTCGTAAGCTCGGGGGTTCTTGTTTGATGAATACAAGTGATTGCGTTTCAACGAGTGTTTTTGTTGTCGTAGTACCAAGCTGTTCGATCTGTGAAACGAACTGAACTTGGCCATCTTCACTTGGATCATACAGAAATTTTAATAATTCAGCACGATCATCTTTGACTGCCGCGAGCGTTCGCCCAAGTCCAATCTCTCTATTTCTTTTTTGAATTACCTCGGTAATTTTTTCATGAAGCGTTGTTTCTTCTGTTTTTTTATCTTGTATTATTGTATACCCAAACCATAATCCCAGAGCGCCAGCAGCGTCAAGAACAAGGAGGGCAATCATTATCGATAAAGTACGTTTCATATTATTTAAATGAAATTACCATTGCATATTCAATATCGGTTGTCTTGGTGATAAAACCTGAACCAAACTTCACCTCTGCAATATCTGTTTTTGCGCTTAATAATTTACGAAACCCAAGAAGGTCTTCGCGAGTACTTGCCACCCCTAAAAGTTGGATATCGATCTTATTCTTTACATTTTCGTATGAAAATGAATTTATTTCAATACCGCGTGGCTTCGACAAAAGAATTTCATCAAGCAATCGCGTTGGAGTGTTATCCCCCTCTCCCCCAGTTGGCTTTAGTAATGCCAGCTCTTTTTTAATTGCCGTAAGCTCTATTGCAGTATCATTTTTCTGGCCAGGAATAAATAATTCTCGTTGTGCAAGCTCATTCGTGAGTTTTTTAGTACTCAAGCTCAATACATAATATGATGGTACAAAAAAAATGAGAGTGAGTATTTCAAAAAGAAAGACGACCCAAAAGGATACGATACTCACGCGAATACGAAAATCCTTTGTAAGACGTTTTTTTGCACCTGGAGGAAGAAGATTGATCATATTATTCGGAAAATGTATTACGTAGTGCAAGTCCAATAGCAGCAGAAAATCCATGTGACTCATGCAAAGTAAGTGGTGGAATATAATTCTCAAAAGAACAAACATTCACCCACGGATTTGCATCAATCACGTTAACGTCGAGCCCCATTCCCAGGTACTCTGTCACGCCTTTCAAATTTGCTCCACCTCCGGTGATATAAATACACTCAATGTTTCCTCCCACTTTATCAGCATGGTGCGTTTGCCAATATGAATAATGACGGATAAGTCTATTGCGCAAATCGGTGACAATTGGCATCATCGCATCACTTACTCCTCCTGATTTTTCCCCTCCCAATAATCCATGTTTTATCTTTAATGCCTCGGCTTCCTCATAAGTAACTTTCATTTTTTTCTCAATCGCCTGCGTAATATAGTGTCCACCAATATCAAGTGACGCGGAAAACTGCACTACGCTATTTGCTGCAACAAAAATATCTGTCACCATTTTCCCGATATCGATAACAAGAAATGTCCCATTATCACCACGAGGTATGATTGCACGCGCCATCGCCTGTGACTCAAATTCAAATGCTTTTGGAATAATTCCAGTATCAGAAAAAATTTCTAAATACTCCTCAACAACAATGCGCGGGAGCACAGAAACAACAACGTCCATTGCTTCCTTTGGCTTACCTAAACTTTCTCCCACAACGACAAAATCAAATATCGCATCAGAGCCTGAAATAGGCACATGTTCCTCAAGGTGTAGCTCGATCTCATTACGTACCTCCGATAATGCAACACGAGGAATGTGAATGTTTGCAAGATATGCCTGTTCTTCGGGGAGTGCAATATTTGCAAAGGTGAGTTTGTGTTCATTTGCGAACGCGGCAATCGCTTCTTGAAGATTTTTCTTACCACGAGCGTTTCCTTCCGAAACAGTATCGATCAAAAAATTCTTCTTTCCATAACGCAACACCCTAAGCATACCTTTACCATCGGGGACAAACTCAATAAAGCGCAGAGCATCGGCGGAAATATCAAGACCCACTGCAGGCATTGCAAGAAAGTTTGGTGTAGAAAAGAAAGGCATTACTCATATTATACGCAATCAGCAGGCATCTGCAAAAGAAAAAACGTATAGATTGTAAATTTTTGCTTTTTATCCCAACTTCGTTCCCGGTGGAACCTCACTATTTGGATGCAATAATACTATTCCCCCAGTTGCTGGTCCGGCGGCGAGGATCATCCCGTAGCTCGTAAGTCCGCGCAATGTTCGTGGTTCAAGATTCGTCACAAATGGACACTGTCTTCCGATTAGGTCTTCAGGTTGATAAAACTCGCGTATCCCCGAAAGAATCTGCACCGGCTCTGTTCCACCGAAATCAACAGAGAGTTTCAAGAGCTTATCCGCTCCCTCAATATATTCGGCAGTTTTTATTGTGCCGATCTGCATTTCAATAACATGAAATTCATCTATGGTAGACATTATAGACTAGAGTATATCATGTATTATGATAGACGATTATTTTCTCGATCAATATAACTCTGTAAAATGATCGCTGCAGCGGATGCATCGTGCATAGCGTTCTCTCCTTGAATAAGCTTCGCTTCTTGTGACGTGAGTACTTCCGTATGAAACAACACAGGGAACCCAAGTTCCTCCTCAAGTGCAGTTTTAAACGGTATGATTTTTTTCATAATTGGATTTTCCTTATTATTCCGATCAAGAGATTCCCCAATAATGACCCTATCGACTCCTTCTTTGTCGCAAAGCATCTTCATACGTAGAATAATATCGCTCCCGTTTTTCATCACACTATGCGGAAACGCCATGCGCCCCTCAATGTCTGAAAGTGCAACACCAATTCGCTTTGCGCCGAAATCGATTCCGAGGTATTTCATATCTGCATTTTAGCATTTATCTAACTCTTTAGTGAAATTTCAAAATACGACAAATCATGCTGGGGAAATCTTCTCATGCGTGGTGACTAAAAATACACAGTACACTTTGCCGTAATTATTAAAAATCTCAATTTTTTTGTGACATATTTTTTATTTAATTTGTAAAAATACAGCCCCAATAATTACCAAAACTATTCCAATAAAATTCAATAAAGATACTTGCTCATGCCATAGGAAATAACCCAATAAAAATGCAAAGCTATTTGTCAGTGCAGTAGTGATAAACCAAATAATTATAAATTTCGGGGCATTTGCGTAACTCCACAGGAACAAAAATTGATACGCTAAAATAAGCGGTATCGCATAGAGAAAACTACCTAAGAAATTTGCTCTTAAAAAATATATTGTCCCAATTTGCATGAGAGCGGCAATGCCCACCAGAAGAATATACATAACCATATTTATTTTTTATAGATATTTTCTCGTAAGATTTTCTGCGCCATGTTCAGTGACCACAAGATTGTCTTCAATGCGTATCCCACCTGAGAGTAGTAGCTCGTCAATAAGGCGCCAATTGAATGAGGTAGCATATTCTCCGTTGCGGAATGGATTGAGAAGTATTGCTATGAAATAAATACCCGGTTCAATCGTGGTAACATGACCAACTTCAAATTTTCTGTTCGTGCGGATATGTGGGTATCTTTTCTTGAGGGGGTGTTGTTCGCTTATGCTTGAAGCATTACCAACATCATGTACCTGTAACCCGAGCATATGTCCGAGACCATGAGGAAAGAATGCCTGGGTAAAACCATGATCGATGGCTTCATCTTTTGAACACAAGAGCACATTATGCTCGATAAGAATATTTGCAATGCCAATATGCGCTGCGTGGTGTAATTCAATAAACTCTGCACCCGGCTTCACCTGTGCACAGAGTTTTTGTTGCAACAAGTCAAGGTCATTTAAAATATTTATAAATACCGGATGTGCTTTTGATGTATGTATAGTTCGTGTTACGTCAGACGCGTACCCATGCACTGAAACTCCAGCATCGACCAATAATACCGCTCCGTTCATCTGAGAATTTCTTTTATGATGATAGTGGAGTGTTGCCGCCTTTTCATCGAGTGCAATAATCGGTTCGTAGGGAAGTTCGTGGGCAAGCGTCGCAGTAGCGACAAGAAAACCATAATACATTTCACGTTCAGAAGCCCCTTCGAGAAACATTTCCTGTAGTTTTTTGTGACCCGTCGCGGCAATCTTGTTTGCCTCATCAATACACGCAATTTCATATGGCGTTTTTTTTGCTCTACTTGAATCAAGTTTTCCAAGGAGATTTTGTGATGGATGCATCAGAAGACTCCATTCTTTTAACCTCTCTGCACCCTCTGTGTCACCGATGAAAATAAGTTTCTTCCCATGTACTTTTTCTATAACAATTTTCTTTAATTCGTCGTGATTTTTTACAACCAAACATGACACATACTCACGCCAAAACGTTGGAGAATTATCAGTTTGTTCTTCCCAAAAGTCATCGGGTCGAAATTCTACAAGAAGTGGCAATGGCTCATTCTGGTCAATAATAAGTATGTGGTTTGGGCCGGTGACTGGGGTGAAACGCGCAAAGTGTGCATGGGTACGAAAGAGTACTTCTTGATCATCGGCATGGTAAAAATGTATTCCACCGGCACTGAGAATAAGTACATCACTCTTTTCTTCAGAAAGTAATGTTCTTACTTCTTCAGTAATTTTTTCTAAATGTTTTTTGTAGAGTGTTTCCATTTTTTGGTATCGTAAACGATTAGTGAGCTTGGTAGTAACAAAGGAGGCGCGCTACAGTCACAGGTTACTGGGTATTTTACCACGCTTCGCTTATAAAATCCTAAGTAGCCCCGCCCTCGCAGGCAAGCAGCGACCAAAATCTCTTGAGCAAAGCGATTAGAGATTTGAAGTACTCTTGCGGAGTTGCCTGCTCTCCTCCGCCCAACAAAAAACTGCACTATCGTGCAGGTTTTTGTACGGGCGGAGGAGGTGAGATTCGAACTCACGGTCCACTTACATGGACGACGGTTTTCAAGACCGTTGCCTTAAACCACTCAGCCACTCCTCCGTATA
>DIZR01000041.1:0-965 GCA_002429425.1 Patescibacteria group bacterium UBA6023 | reverse complement strand
TCAGCCACTCCTCCGTATATTTGTTCTACACTACTCCACTGACTCTCTGTCGCTACAATCTCGTGACTATTGCCACCTTGCTTATTTTTGCACTTCACCTCTCTGAATAATCCGTGCATGCACATCACTATACTTAAAATTTAAAAAATCGCAAAAAATGAGCGTTTGTACTAAAAAATAGCTTGACATCTACCACTAAATATGCTAACATATCATTAGCTGAAGTTCATGCTAAAACCTGTCCTCCAAAACTTTATTCAAGGAGAGTTGTCATGCAAACTGCACAAACACGTACCCAAGTAACCTCCGCTCGCACCCCGTCTCACTTTGAAACTGACATTAAGGGGCGTATGGNNCCACTCGTACCCCTTCCCACTTCGAAAGCGACATCAAGGGTCGTATGGAGCGTGCCGCTTCGGAATTGCCACGTTGGGCGAACATTCTTGAGATACTCGAAGAACATCATTTTGCACCAGCAGCACTTGTTTATGATTTCATGAATAAGTGTCCTCCTGCTTTTGAGGGAAGAAATCTTCGCCTTGAGTTGGTGAATAATTACCGTTCGTATGTTGAACAGATTGATTTTGACCCCAAGGATCCGTCACGGATTACCGGTCGACTTGCAGTGCTCATTCTTTTGAGCTCGTATTACTCGCCCGCTGAGCTCCTGAAGCAAAAAGCGCTTGTGCTTGTCGCATACAAAGCTTTGGGCACAAAGGTACCTCAGAAACTGATTGACCGTATTGCGCTCTGTGACCGTCACCAGAAAGACCGTGGCGGATACAGTGAGCAAGACTTTCTTTCTGCAGGGTACGTGGCATGCGTTTCGAAGGGCAAAAAGGCTTTCACTCATGAAGCAACTGGAGACACCATCATCATTGGTGAACACAAACTTCTCGGTGGTGCATTGCTGACTGCTACGGAAACTGAAAAGCGTCGTCTTGCCAACATTGCACGTCGCAATG
>DIZR01000051.1:9342-22311 GCA_002429425.1 Patescibacteria group bacterium UBA6023 | reverse complement strand
ACACTGAGGCGCTCAAAAAATATGCATAGACAATACTCGCCACTGCAATGAGCAAGAGCAGGATCCAAAAGATCTTGCGATCGTATTCTTCAAATTGTGCAATCATTGTCTTTACCATATATTTATTATTACGCTTATAATTTTTCGATGACGCGAAGCTTGGCGCTTCGTGCCCGAGGATTTTCCTTCAACTCCACCAGACTCGGGACGATGGGTTTTTTTGTATTAATAGTGACGATATCTTCACCGGCAAGCTTGCGAAAATACTGTTTTACGAGACGATCTTCGATACTATGAAATGAAATGATGGCAATACGTCCGCCAGGCTTCATGAACGGAAGAATTCCATTTATGCCTGCCTCGATTGCTCCGAGCTCATCATTAACTGCCATGCGAATTGATTGGAAGGTGCGCGTTGCACAGTGAGTGCGACCTCGCTGATACCATACAGGTGTGCTTTGCTGAATAATCTCTACCAACTCATTCGTTGTGCGAATTGGTTTTATTGCACGAGCCATGATGATCCCCTTCGCGATTGGCCGAGCAAATTGCTCATCGGAAAATCCCTTCAAGATAGTTGCAATTGTTTCCTCACTCCATTCGTTGACTACCGTTTCCGCAGTGACATCTTTTGCGTTCGGTGAACGCTTGAACGTCATGTGTAATGGTTCATCGCGAAGAAATGAGAATCCTCTGCCTGACTCTTCAAGTTGCGCCGAAGAAAGTCCTAGGTCAAAAATTGCGCCATCGAGCATGAGTTTGTTGTGCAACTCAAGTTCATCACCAATTTCACGAAAGTTACGATTGACTGGAATGAAATTAGTAAGTGCGGAAAGTTCGTTTTTACGTTCTTCAGTAAAAACTCCTTCATCCGCATCAAAAGAAATAAGTGTTCCACTTTTTCCGATTTTTTCTGCGATATGACGGCTGTGTCCACCCGCACCGAATGTTGCATCGACAAACACTCCACCTTTTTGCGGTGCAAGTGATTCGATAACTTCATGTAAAAGAACACTGATATGGGTCATATTATTCATTATCATTACTCTTGCTAAATATTTGTATTGAGTAATTGATTAGTGAATAATATCGAACGACTATATCTGTCATTCGTCACTAGTCATGATAATTCCCGACAAGTGACGACCGACCGATATCTTTACCTAAAACACCCCGCGTGCGCCCAATTCCTCTGCCATACGATCTGCATCAGACACCATCTGCTTCTTGTATGCCTTCCACGCAACCTCATCCCAAACCTCAACGCGATCATAGACGCCGGTGAGCACGACTTTCTCCTTGAGGTTTGCATACTCTTTTAATACTTCCGGAATGACGATGCGACCGATGGTATCGATCTCTACCTCAAACGCTCCTGACAGCATCGTGCGTGAAAATCCACGATCTTCGGATTTCCCCATTGAGAGTTTTGAAAGTTTCTCAGCAAATAATTTCCACTCCTTTGTCGGATACAGCGAAAGACACTTGTTGAGTCCAAGAGTAATAACCGCCTTCTTCCCCAAATCCTTGCGGAACTTTGCGGGAACAGAAAGACGTTTCTTATCATCGACTGAGTGAATGTATTCGCCTATAAACATATGATTTGCGGACTTTTGTATTTGGTGTATTTCTTCGTTGCTCGGTCGTTTGCTTCTGCGCAGTAGGTTACTACAACTTAGTCGCAAGCCTCACTCGCGCCTCGAACTACACTCAAATCCCTAAGTCCTTTTCAGAATTTACCACCAGGGTAGAAACTCTGAGTTTGACGCACTCAACCGTGATGATTGCGTCAAACTCAGATTTCCTTTTTTATGCAAGGACTTCTGAAATGACAGAGCCCCCGCACCGTCACACTCCCACAAGCGGACAATACGGGGGTTTTGGTTCTGTCATCTCGTACCATCCCATTATTGAAAGCCAGGACTTCGCCTTTCGGCTATTTCCCACTTTCTCCCACATGCTTACCATTCTATCCCACCACTTCCCACACCGCAACCATTCTTATCCACACCCTCCCACCATTGCCATGCGTGCCCATAAATAAAAATCCGTACATATTTTAAGTACGGATTTTTTGTATTATTTGTAGCAGACAACTTCTTCAAGGTCGGGTCTTTCAAAGCCAAGGCCCGACCTTAGTCTGTCCAAAGTCACCTCTAAAAATCTTTTGAAAATGACAACAAAGGAGGATGGCGAATTTGGATGTTTTACTTGCGGCGCATGAGGGGAAATAGTTGTGCTTCGCGGATGGGGCGGTTTGCGAGGAATGCAAAAAAACGTTCCGAAACTCCGAAGCCACACGTTGGGGGCATGCCGTGTTCGAGCGCCTCAACGAAATCATGATCAAACATTTGCGCCTCGTCATCCCCCGCATCACGCATGTCTTGCTGTGCCTGGAAACGTTCTGCTTGGTCGATCGGGTCATTCAACTCACTGTAGCCCTTCCCAACTTCACTCCCCGCAATGATTGGCTGGAATTGCTCGACGGTCTTGCCGTCTTTTGAAAGTTTTGCAAGTGGCGACATTGCAACGGGAATGTTCACGAGAAAACCCGGACCTCCAAGCTTCTTGCGACAATATTTCCAAAGCGTGTCGATGGCACGCACGCGGTTCCACCCCTTCTTGTCATACTCAACCTTGAGTCGCTTGAGCGCAGATTCGATCTCCTCGATTGATGCGATTGCAATATCTACTTCCGTAAATTTCTTGATCGTTTCAGCA
Organism: Patescibacteria group bacterium UBA6023; assembly: GCA_002429425.1. Taxonomy (GTDB): domain Bacteria; phylum Patescibacteriota; class Minisyncoccia; order Phycocordibacterales; family UBA6899; genus MHLP01. Next base: position 19,590 of record DIZR01000051.1, on the reverse strand, counting down.
TAATCATAGCGTTCCCATTTTTTTCCAAGATCAACGGTGTATGCACCAATAGTGAATTCGAGTGTGCCGAATGCAACCTCCGCAACGTGTTTATACATACGCTCGACAAGCTCCATGCCGTCTTCGTGGTTCGCATAGGCCCAGTAGAATTCGAGTTGCGTATAATCCTGTGCATGCTCGGGGCTCATGCCTTCATTGCGAAAAATGCGTCCGATCTCAAAGACCTTCTCGAAACCTGCAACCATAAGGCGCTTCTGCCACAGCTCCCCGCAAGAAATACGCAAATATACATCCATATCAAGTGCATTGTGATGAGTTGCAAAGGGCTTCGCATCGGCACCACCTGTTGTTGTCTCAATGACCGGAGTTTCCACCTCAAGGAATCCTTCGGCGAGCATGAAGGAACGGATGGCGTTCCAAAATTTCGACTTTTTCACAAAAAGCTCACGCAGTTCATCATCAAACATTATGTCAAGATAACGCTTACGAAACTTTTCTTCAGGGTCTTGTAGTCCATGCCATTTCTCGGGAAGTGGAAGGAGGGATTTCGCACCCATGACCCAACTTTTCACCAATAGGCTTTCTTCACCACGCTGGGTGATGAACAGCTCTCCCGTGACCGAAATAAAATCACCAAGGTCAACAACCTCACCAAAAAGCTTCATCGCATCGTCACCCAGTGTATCTTTTTTGAGTACTGCTTGAAACTGTGCGGAACCGTCCTTAAGTACAACAAATTGAATCGCACCCTGCCCGCGAATCGCCATTACGCGACCAGCAATGGAAATATCTTTTTTCTCTTTTTCGAGATCGACAAAGTTCGCACGAATTTCTTCGAGCGAATGTTCACGAGGAATTTTATTCGGATACGGAGCAATCCCTGCCTCTTTCAAAAGAGAAAGCTTCTTCAGTCGCTCTGCTCTGATTTCTTCGATTCCCGCCATGAATTATTTTATTTCGAGTATCTCACACTTCTCTTCTCCGCGTGGAGTAGTACAAATGAAGTTATCACCTTTCTTTTTTCCGAGCATTGATTCACCAAGTGGTGATTTGTTTGAAATTTTTCCCTCTGCAACGTTCGACTCTTCAGAGCCGACAATCGTATACGTCTTTGTTTCCTTTCCGCGCTTTAAGGTGACAATAGAACCAATTCCAACTGAATCGGTCTTATGCTTGCTCCCAACAATAACTGCATTCTTGAGAATTTCTTCAAGCGCCAAAATGCGCTCCTCTACTCCCGCTTGCGCTTCGCGAGCAGAATGATACTCGGCATTCTCGGAGAGATCCCCAAGTGCCTTTGCAGCCTCGAGTGCCTCTGCAATTTCCTTACGACGAACATGGGTCAATAGGTCAAGTTCCGCACTTAGCTCATCATGTTTTACTTTACTTAAATATTCTTTTTGTATGTCCATAAGACTGAAATATAGCACAATTGATGAACGGGGGCAACGAGCAAATCCGGGGAGTTTCTCAGTGCAAAAAGTTGACAATTTTTATTTATTAATGAGTAGTCGTTGCCGTTGTGATTGATGTCGGTGAGACTATTGTCGGCGGAGCAAACCCCAAGACAGGTGCAGAAAGACCAATATACTCGGGTGCATTACCCGCAATCCACTGAAAAAGTTTCGACGCAGCATAGCTTGCATTTGTGGTATTTCCTTTTACACCACTATCCATCACGACAGCAAATGCATATCGAGGTTTGTCGTATGGAAAGAAGCCAATCACCCACGAGTTCACGCGAGCCTTCGTTACTCCAAGCTCTGCGGTACCACTCTTTGCGGCAATCTTCACGAATGGAAAATTTAAAAGTTTTGCCGTTCCCTCTATGGCACCTTTTCGCATTCCCTCTTGGACGACAGTAAAATATTCTTCAGGGATGGGGAGTTTGGTAATTGTTGTTGTTGCAAGTCCTTGGGCGAGATGCGGAGTAACGATGGTACCCTTTGATCCAACAGTTGCTGCTTCACGGAGTGCCTGTAGTACGGTTGCTTGCATACCATATTGTCCGATACCGGTAAAATACGTATCACCGATACGCCACGTTGGGTCATTTGGAAAATTTTTTGCCTTCCATGCAATATTTGGTACCGTTCCCGCAGCTTCACCATACAGATCTATTCCCGTTGTTGAACCATATCCGAACATACGTGCATATTGTTCAACTTTTACGATACCTAGTCCCTTTTGATCTTTGTACCCTCCCGCAACTTCATAGAAATACACATTTGATGACTGTGCAATCGCACTACGCATATCAAGCCATCCCTGTACTTTCCAGTCATTGAACCGAGCAAATTTACCCGGATAATATGGATTGGGAACAGTAATATAGCCGATACTCTCAATCGGTGTGGTTGGAGTAAGAATTCCTTCGTTTAAAGCACCAATTGCAAACATGGGCTTCACAATAGAACCCGGCGTATACTCTCCACTGACTGCACGATTAAGAAACGGTGTGCGAATATCCGAATTATATTTTTGTATTGCTGCCCTATCGTCACCTGATGTCATGACATTCGGGTCGAATTCCGGATATGAAACGAGAGAGATTAATTCTCCTGTCGTGATGTCCATAATTGCTCCGGCACTTCCTCGATAATCTTGTTCTTGTGCGATATTCGCAATAATTTTATAGAAATTTTCCTGCACTTTTGCATCAATAGTCAAATGCAAATTTGTTCCTGAACTTGGGGGATCAATGGTGTTTGACGAAATAACATTTCCAAGCGCATCAGTCTCAATGATACGAAGTCCCTTTTCGCCCTTGAGCACATTATTATAGAAAGATTCAACCCCATCAGTCGCCTCATAGTCTTTACGATAATATACTCCGCTTTTGTCGTGTGCAGGATAATGCAAATACCCAAGAATATGACCGAAGCCAGGTTGATTGATATATGAACGTAAAGAAAATCCCAGATCTTCTGTAGCAGGAACATTCCATGCAAGCTGTACGCCGTTACGATCATAAATTACTCCTCGTTCGGGGAACAATAATTGGTGCTCAAGACGATTTTGCTCACTCGTCATTACATAGTGATTACCTTCCTTAATCTGCAATATTCCCGCCCGTCCAATAAATAAAATAAATATTGTAAGAAAAAAAAGTCCGAGTATCATGATGGTACTCTTCTTGATCGGTGTTTCAATCCGACCCTCAAATTGATGTACATCGAAATCGGGAATATTCTTATCGTCAAGAAATATTTCGTCCGGTGCAATATCATCGTGTCTTTGAAAAGTTTTGTTTCGTTTCATATAATTTACTCGCGCACACGATCTCGTAACCACTCTACACCAATAAGGGTAATCAGTGCGTAGAATGAGAGCGGGAGCATCGTCGTTGTTGCCATCATAAATGCAGGGAGTGGTGCATGGAAAAGAAATTCAAATAGCGCAAAGGTAATAATAATTTCATACCACCTTGGAAATATATACATTCCGAATAAGCACAGTAGCACAATGGACCAGAAGGGGGCAAAAAGAACTGCAAAAAAAACGACAATATCATAAGGAATTCTCATGTACTTATTGCGTTATCTTACCTGGAACCTCCTCATTCGTTGCAATATATACATAACGAAGTGTATATATGTTTAGTGGTAATTTAAAATATATCTCCTGCAGTGAGCTTCCTTCGGACTTTTTCACACCATTAACCACACCGGCATATTGCGTTGCAATCGCGGGCACATCGACAAGGTCGCCAGGAATAATATTAAGTCCTTTCGGAAGAATACTGCGAAAATTTCCCCCTCCGATGCCGTAACCAATTGTCGGAACCGAGCTTGTGCCGGTTTTCTGAATAGTAACAGGGAGCTCGTTACCATCTGAGGAATAAAGGGTCACCATCGCGCTATGAGCAAACAACCTCGTGACTTCGCCGATCACGAAATCACCACCAACAAAAACCCTCATGTTCAGTGCGAGCCCATCAGCACTCCCCGCATCAATAATAAGTGTGTCATATGGTGCACGCCCAGGATTTGCGAGCACACGAGCAAGCAGTATTGTGCGCCCCGTATGACGACCAAGCATTAATTTCAGTTCATCATTTTCCTTACGTAATGCCTCTCGTGAATAGGCTTCAATTGCCACGAGATCAAGTGCATCTTTCAAACGCTTATTCTCTTCAAGTAGAGAATTTTTCGAGGAGAGTAGGTAGGAATATGCTGATATTTTTTCACGGGTATTATTTTCAATAACGAAAAAAGGTCTCGAAATAAACTGAAAAATATTTGAAAGAACACCTTCAACGGGAGAATGAAAAATTAGCACCAAAAAAACTCCCCCAAGAATTATTCCGAGTATTTTTTTGCGCTTTGCCTTTCGCTCATTATCGTGGCGGGAGCTCGTTATCATGTTCGATCAACACCTCACGGAAGTCATCAATATTTTCGACTACAATACCTGTTCCACGAGCAACGGCAGTAAGCGGATCATCGGCAACCGTAACGGGAATTTTAATCGTTTGTTCAATAAGATCAGCAATGCCATAAATAAGCGCACCTCCTCCAACAAGCACAATGCCACGATTCATCACATCGGAAAGTATCTCGGGTGGTGTTGTTTCAAGTACTTCTTTTGTTGATTCAACAATGACTGCTATGGACGGAGCAAGCGCCTCGCGGATATCAGAATCAGTGACAATGACTTCACGCGGGAGTCCCGTTAAAAGATCGCGACCGCGAATCGGTGCCTCGCGTGGTTCTGTCGGTTTTGTTGCTGAACCAATTGCCATTTTTACGTTTTCAGCAGTACGTTCACCAATAAGAATCTTGAACTCATCGCGAATATAAGAAATGATATCAGTATTAAAACGGTCTCCTGCAATCTTTAAATTCTTTGAATTAACAATGCCGGAAAGCGAGATAATGGCAATATCGGTCGTCCCTCCACCAATATCGATGATCATCGATCCAACGGGATCATGCACGGGTAGACGAATGCCGATCGCTGCTGCCATTGGCTCTTCAACAATATATACTTCGCGTGCACCCGCATTCATCGTTGCATCGCGTACTGCGCGAGTTTCAACGTTCGTAATACTCGAAGGAACACCGACCACCACGCGCGGACGACCTTGGCGTTTCGACATTTTTTGCGCCTTGTTGATGAAATGCGCAAGCATTTCTTCTGTTACCTCAAAATCAGAGATTACCCCATCAACAAGTGGCCTACTCGCAACGACATGCCCTGGGGTACGTCCGAGCATTTGCTTTGCCTCCATTCCTACCGCAACTACACGATTAGTCTTTTGATTGAGTGCAACTACCGAGGGCTCATTAATAATAATTCCGTGATCACGAAGATACACAAGGGTATTTGCAGTTCCGAGATCGATACCGATATCACTGCCCATCATTCTATAGAATCGGTTTAACATAATGTTCACATTCTAGTGGAGATAGCGCACAGAGTCAAAAATATCAAAATTGACAATTTGCTATTATGTGTTTTTCCTTTAAATTAAAATTTGCCTAGACCAACATGATTTGTTACAACAGAAAGAGGAAAAGTAGCTGGAGCTCACTATGTCCGTATATAAGTTCCCCGGAGCAACCGAACAAAAACTGGAAAATATAGGAATATTACTCGAGCAACTGCTCGCAAACAATATCGATCCTCAAGGTGTGGAAAAAGTAATTGCATTTATTACCTATGCCTATTCATGTAGTATCGTTGAAACAATTCTGACCTCTTCTGAAATTCAAAGAATCCATCCCTATGATCCTGCACTCGTTGTGCAAATCAAAGAGGCACTCAATGATTGCCATTAAACCCAATAATATATATTGGGTTTTTATTTTATGAGTCGTATAAATAATTCCTCTCGAGAAATCATACTCGATGCACCACTCATGCGTTCTTTCACTTCAAATTTCCCTTCTGCGACTGTTTTTTTTGATACGACGACACGCAGAGGAATTCCAATCAGATCACTATCATTGAATTTTTCACCCGCAGAAACTCCCTTACGATCATCATAAAGTGCATCAATATGCTTATCAAGGAATTCATCATAGAGTAAATTTGCAACACGATTCACCTCTTCATCATCGGTCGCGAGATTAATAATATGCACACGATACGGAGCAACAGCTTCCGGCCATACGAGTCCACGCTCATCTCCAAACACCTCCGCAATCGTTCCCATAATACGTGTTGGCCCGAGTCCATATGAACCCATCACCACCGAATGGGATTCTCCTAATTCATCCTTATATGACAAACCTAATGGTTCTGAAAATTTTGTGCCAAGATTAAAAATATTACCCACCTCGATCGATTTTTTCTCAACAAGCGACTCGCGTGCAATGCCAAGTTCCTTGAGCACATCGTCAGTAAGGACTTCTTTGTTCAACGCTTGCCCACTGCGTTCATCAATATAAATAATATCTTCACCGGCATCAGAAACTGTTTGAAATTCCTCTGAAAAACGACTAAAGATGCCACCCGAGGCAAAGACGACATGTGTGCAATCACCAAGCCCCAAACGCTCAAATATTTTAATATACGCAGCACGTGCACGTTCATAAAATATTTTGTGTTCAGCTTCATTTCGTGAGAACGAATATAAATCCTTCATCATGAATTCCTTCCCGCGCATAATACCACTTTTTGCGCGCATTTCGTTGCGAAATTTTGTCTGAAATTGATATGCGTACGCAGGGAGATCACGGTATGAAGAGACGTAATCACGCATCAAATTGGTGAGTGGTTCTTCGTGAGTGATACCAAGACCAGTTTCACCACCCGACTTAAACTCCGTCTTAAACCAATTGTCTACTTTCTTGTCATCCCAGCGATCGGTTTTTTCCCACAGTGACTTATCTTGGAGCGCAGGCATGATAATTTCATTGCCACCAATGGCATTCATTTCCTCACGGATTATTTGGATAATATTATTGAGCGTACGAAGTCCAAGTGGAAGATACGCATAGACACCGGAAAGTTCCTTGTGTACAAAACCGGCACGGATCAAGAGCTGTGCGTTCTTTGCGACTTCATCTTTTGGTGCCTCGCGACGAGTTTTGGTGAAAAGTTGTGATTGGAGCATATATATATTCTACTATATTACCTTACTAAGCTTACGGTTGCACTAAAACTTGATGCAGAATGATGACAACAAAGTACTGCGTAGTTTTAATGCAACAGTTTTGCGATATCGTTATAGGTGACCGCAACCATGAGCAACATCAGTAATGCAAATCCAACAAAATTAAATGTATTGGCAACTTTCACGTTGATTGGTCGTCTCATAATTGCCTCGATGACGATAAAAAGCAATCGACCACCATCGAGTGCGGGAAAAGGAATCACATTGATAACCGCGAGATTAATCGAAATAAGCGCAGTAAAAAATAAAAGGTTTACAAACCCAATACTCGCCGCCTCGCCAACCGCATTCACGATACCTACCGGACCGGTTACCTGTGAAAAATCGGACTTCCCCACTATCGCTGATGAAAGAAAGGTCCATAGTCCTGTTGCAGTAAGGACGGTATATTGATATGTCTTATGCAGTCCTTCCCATAGTGCAACATGGAACGGAAGCTCAAGTGTGCCCACCATATCCATATAAATACCAACGGCTGCGCGTGAAGGGGCTATGCCCTGTACGGGAGTGATAACGGTTGTATGTATTTCGCTTTTTCGTTTATAGGTAAACGTCAGTGGTTGCGCCTCGTGCGTAGCGATAAACTTTGTTACCCCATCAGGAGTAGTTCCATCAATACTCTTCATTCCATCACTCACTGAAATAATCACATCACCTGACTTTATTCCCGCAATCGATGAAGGTGAGTTTTCGTGCACGCCAGTAATCATGAGGCGTGGATTTGTGAGTACATACTGATCTCCCTCATCAGCCATAGTGGGAATTCCAATCATGAGTGTTGCGGTGATAAGTATCCACGCAAGGAGAAGATTAAATAATACACCACCCACGATCACCGATGCTTGAATGCGAAGTGGCTGTGCAGTGAATGAACGTTTTCGGTCAGAATCATTTGCAACTTCATTCGGATCCTCACCATATATTTTCACATAACCTCCAAGCGGAAGAGCGTTGAATGAGTAAGTTGTTTCTCCCCATTTTTTCCCCCATATTTTTGGAGGAAATCCAAATGCAAATTCATCAACACGAATACCTGCCGCCTTAGCAATAATAAAATGCCCAAACTCATGTGCAACAACAAGCACGAGTAATACAACAATAAATAAGATAATCGACATGGGGGTATTATACACTACGTAATAAAATCATCTTCCATATCAAAGGATAGACCTTGGATGTGGAAGAAAAAGTAAAGATAATTCTCGCTCAAAAATCTAGGAATTGATATCTTTTTCTTTCGTTGCAGTTATTGCCTCGAATCGCGCATTCGCCTCATTGACGAATTTTTGTAATTCTTCTTTCGCACTAAACACATCATTTTCTGACATCTCACCTTCTTTTTCTTGATGTTTCATGTCGGAAATTATTTCTTCACGTTCCTTGCGCAGTGAAATACGTGCATCTTCAAGTTTGTCTTTCATGAGCTTGATGATTTGTTGCCTGCGATCTCCAGTCAGTTCAGGAAAAATAACTCGTAGTCCCCCATCATCACTCGTAAGAGATAATCCAATATTTGCCTTTTGAATTGCTCCTTCAATTACTTTTATTTGTGTTTTATCCCACGGGGCAATGCGGAGCGTGCGCACATCTTCCATTGAAATAGTCCCTACGTGTGAAATCGGTGACTGAGTACCATACGAATCAACGGTGATCGAGTCGAGAATTGCAGTTGTTGCGCGTCCCGTACGAAGCAAGGAGAACTCTTTTTTAAGCCACTCCTCGATATCTTCAATACGTGCTTTAAAGGGTACGAAATTATATGTCATAGGTCGTTACAGTCTAGCAAATGATGACCTATTTTTACAACTTTTGTTAGATTTTTGCTTTTATTGTCAAGGTCAGACCTTGACAATAAAATATAAGATTAAGAATATGGAAGAGTGAGCGCGAGATGTTCAAGGAGGAGTTTCACTGAAGGTGCACGTCCCTGGAGCTCTCGTTTTGCAGTAAGAATATCCTCAAGTGCAATGGCAATACCTTGTCCTCCGGATTGCAATTTCTCATACAGTAGGGGCTCGAGCGCACTCACAAAAACTCGTGCTTCTTCTTTTGCGCGCGGTTTATCATCCGTCTTTGCCTTTGTCATCCCTTCAATAAGTTTCATCCGCACGGATGGAGTACTTCTTAAAAATTCCCGAGCAAGCGGAAGTACATCAATGTCAGCTTCGTCTGTACGCACCAACTGCATACGTGAACGTACTGTTGGCAGGAGTATTTCACTCGTACGTACAAGAAAGAAAAAATGCGTATCTTCGGTTGGTTCTTCGAGCGTTTTTAGGAGCGCATTCTGTGATTCATGAATAATAGAGTTGAATGCAACAACAAAAATCTTTTTTGCTCCCTCTGCGCCACGCATTCCCTGCTCTCGACGAATTTCTTGTGCATGTTCAATCAGTAGTGCCTCAAATTCATATTCATGATAATCAGAATTTCCTTTTGTTGCTATTCCAAACGACTCCATAAGCTCACGAAGTGCAGAAAGCCCCGACTCACGCGCGCCCTCGATGACGTATGCATGCGAAAGGTGATCTTTATTAATATGTAGACGCAAATCCATCAGGTCATTATAGCGATATTCGTGCAAGCGCACAGTTTGACAAATTATTCCGGTATGGCAATCTAAAAATAGAAAGATTAACATGAAGATAATCGGTCTCGTTTTTAATTGACAGAAGTAGCACACGTGGCAATCTTATGTGAGAAGTACTCCTGGTGAACATGAAAGGAAGATCGTGGGAATATATAGTCCTCCAATTTTATTACAGAGAATTGATTGTATCATTCTCCGTCCTAATAATGACGAACCAGGAATCCTTTATTGGTTATCAGATAACACCACCTATCTCAACGTTTTCAATGATGATAAGGAATGTGATGAATACTGGGGTATCATCGAACAAGGACTAGAGGAAGAGGATGACTTCATTCGCTACTATGATATTCGTTTTCGCGCCAAGCAATTAAGGATGCTCAGAAAGTGCTACACATCTGAACTTGGTTATTCTCTACAGTTTGTTTTTCATAGTACACGAGTGTTTACGCAAGCGTATAATGACGAACGATCCTTAAATACAGACCTTGAAAAAGTCACTGATATTTTAGGGACATTGCAGGAAATTCGTGCA
>DIZR01000051.1:4463-9240 GCA_002429425.1 Patescibacteria group bacterium UBA6023 | reverse complement strand
TCACGGCGCATAGCAAAAACAACACAATAGACCACATGCGTGGTCTATTTTTTCATATCAAATTTTAATGTAATGTCATAAATTGAGATATAGTGCAAGGCGACAAGAAGCGATGTCGTGGATTTGTATGAGTTATACTGCGACATGACTCGTGACGTAGGCAACGAAGCAATATGCTCAATTTATGACATTACCGTTTAGCGATGATGGAACGTTTATAGGTATCAAGATGCTCAAGCGCAACTCCTGTCCCCTTCACCACACAATAAAGCGCATCCTCAGCAAGGATTGCTTTTACCCCAGTGCGACGAAACACGAGCTCGGGAAGATTGCGTAATTGCGAGGAGCCTCCCGTCATAATGATTCCCTGATCGATAATATCTGCAGAAAGCTCAGGGGGAGTTTCCTGAAGCACATCCTTGATCGCCTTAATCATTTCGCGCAACTCCTTATCGATTGCTTTTACTATTTCATTTGATGAAACTGTCACCGAACGAGGGAGTCCTGCGATGAAATCGCGACCTTTGATGACCATCGAAAGCTCTTCTTCAAGCGAAACGGCTGAGCCAATTTTGATTTTAATATCCTCAGCAGTTTTATCGCCAATAGCAAGATTAAACGTCTTTTTAATATAATCGGCAATAGCTTGGTCGATACGATTACCCGCACACTTCACAGACGTTGAGGCAACAATTCCTCCAAGTGAAATTACGGCAACATCGGTCGTTCCCCCACCAATATCAACAACCATATGTCCACGAGCTTCATAAATAGGAATGCCGGCACCAATCGCCGCAAGAATTGGTTCCTTCACAACAAATGCACTTTTTGCACCCGCGCGCATTGCCGCTTCTATCACCGCACGGCGTTCAGTAGAGGTCACCCCCGCAGGAACAGAGACCATCACTTCCGGTTTCAGAATATTCCAGCGACCCATTGCTTTCGTAATAAAATATCGAAGCATCGCCTCAGTCACACGGTAATCAGCAATCACCCCGTCACGCATTGGGCGATATGCAATAATATCATCGGGAGTGCGACCGACCATTTCCTTTGCCTCAATACCCACCGCAAGTATTCGATTGTCACGTTCAGAAACCGCAACAACTGAGGGTTCATTAAGCACAATGCCACGACCAGGCACATACACCAATGTATTTGCTGTTCCAAGGTCGATGCCAAGTTTTGCGGAAAATAATCCCATTGACGCTCATTTAACACGAAAGCGCGACAGAGTGCAAACGCACCGATGGTGGTGCTAATCTATGTAGGTAAAATATGTAGATGCAGGCTATACTCAGCGACTTATTGACCTGGTGAGGAAGTTGTTGTGGTTGGATCGGAAATTAAACTGCTAGCGTCTGGGGTAATGAGATCGTAGCACGCGAAATTTGACTCTCCCGCGCACCCTGCATCATCATTACCACGAACATCAGAGGTTGCATCAGCATCATTTTGCAAAAGTGGATTTGTGGTATCTTCAAGATTTACTCCAATATGATAATATGCACAAATTTTCCCTTTCACTGTGCAACGATTCACCTTTGCTTGTGAAGTTTTATTCAAGTAAGCAGCATACGCGTATGCTTTTAATTTTGTTTCCTCGATAGTTGATGTTGCAAGAACACCGGCACTATAGAGCTCGGATAAGAAGACCGGAAATCTCCCTTTTGCATTTTTATATGAATCAAGCGCATGAATAATCACACTCATACGATCAACCTTCTCTTGATCGCGGAGACGTGCATCAGTTATTTTCTTGAAGTCATCCATACGCACCTTGAGCTCCTCAAGTGTGAGTATGGGTGTTGGTGTATCTGTTACAACTTCTTTATTAAAATCAGCAAATGTAAATAATAGGTTTACGGGACCTTTGACGTGGACATCAACCATATCATCATCAAAGTTTGCAGAAAACGATATTTGCATCAACGCACCAGTCTTTTTATCTATCCACGCCTCACTCTTGATCTTTGTGAGTGCATCAAGAAACCGGATACGCTGATCTGGGGTAAGCAATAATTCCTTACTAAAATATTTTTGATACAACGCAGAAGTAAGTGCCAACATTTTCGAAGGATCTGTCTGCATTTCAATGTGATATACCGTAACGCCATTCAGTTCCGCATCAGGCAAATTTGTCGCAACAGAGAACGGAGTATTTTTTTTCAATAATGCATTAAAGGTAGTTTCCGAACTTTGTTCACCAAAATTCCCGTATCCTTCCTTAGCAAGAGAGACCCCCGACAATGCAAGCTCTTTTGCTATTTCGGAAAGATTAACTTTTATCCAATATGTTCTGAACAACTCAGGATCAAGGTTGCTTGTTGATGGAAAAGAAAGTACTCGAAAGTAGAGGATTGATCCAATCACACGAATGTCAGACTCAATGGGAGTATCGGTTTTCCATGCAAAATTCCCCGAACTAAGTTCACCGGAAAATTTTGCGTGGTGTAGACCGTCTCCATAACCATCATTACTATTTTTTAGTAATCCATTATAATCAAAATCAAATTTGGCTATACCCGTGCGTGGAATACCGTCTATTGCCGTCGAGAGCACTAAGTCAACATTCCCCTTTCCTTTGTATGAGAAAGATGTCAAATCAAAAAAATGAGAAAATGCCACCCCCGATGTCTGCAGTGCGCTTTGTCCATTAAATTTGAAAAATATAAATACCGCAACGAGAATCGCAACGAGAAGCACGCCTCCTCCTATTGCGAGCGCAAGTGTGCGCTTCACCTCATTCTTCTTTTTGATTTCCTCAGCGAGAGCTATTTCCGATGTGAGCTGTTGTGGATTTTTCCCTTCGGGTTTTTTAATAGGCTCAGGTAATGCATTTTCTGGAGGAGGATTTATTGCGGGCATACCAGTGATAGTTGTTCCCATACCGCGGAGCAATAAATCTGATGCCATGGATCTTCTCCCAAGAGAGCTCTTTGGTATTTCTCTTTTTTCTTCTATGTTCTGCGGAGTTGCCGTTACTGATTGTGCCATCACTCCTTGCAATGGAGCATCCTGAGTATTATTTGATTTTTCATCTTTTATCAGCAATGATTGCAGAGTGGTAGGCGCCAAAGGCGTTAATACTGTTTTTACTTCGGAACTTACCGTTGGTATGGTATTAACGATTTGTTCTGTCTGATCTCCTGCGACAGAAGCGGATATTCCAGGGACGCCAGCAGTACGAATCTTTGAAAAATCAAATTTAAATGCTGTAGAAGCAGGAATATCTGTCACTATGGGCGAAGAAGTTTCGATCGGAGACACTGGAGTCGGGAACATGGCGGAGCTCACAGGAACATTTTGCGTGGCATCGGCAAGAATGTTATCGATAGATAATATTGGATTGGGTGATACGTCAGTTGATGACCCTGGTGGAGTAAACGGAAATGGAGCATTCACAACAACAGAATCAGGGACTTTTTCTTTTGTTGTTGACAATGTAGGTGACAGAGAGGAAACAGGATCCATTTGTGAGGAAGGTGACATAGATGGAACCGACTCATGAGCAACCGTTGGAGTAGTGATCTCATTAAAAATTCCCAAAAAATCATCTTCTCCTTTCATTGTCGAAGCCGATGCTTCGTTAATATTATCGGTTGTAATATTTTTTTCTACTACGGCAATTTTTGGTCTCTGCACTTCAATGGTTTTTATTTCTTCATCCACAAGTGCGGGGGCAGGAAGCACACTTTCAATCGGCAATATTTCTTCATTTTTAATTTCAATAAGTGGCGGTTCTTCGACTGTTAAAACAATCGGCTCAGGTTCAATAACATTTGCCACATCAACAACGAGGGCGGGCGGAACGTCAACAGTCAATACATTTTCTGTAGGCAGATTTTTATTATTAAGGACCGAAGTATACGCTTCTGCAATATCTTCCTTATTCCAACCACCCTCTGAAACAAGTAACTCTTCAAGATCTTCTTTCGAAATACCTTCTTTGTGTTGGGTACGAATAAACGCTAAAAGTTCTGGGGTGACCATATGCATACTATTATATAAGCATCTGCAATTTTCACAATATTTTCAGTGTATAACAAGCCCTTTGACGAATAAAGTCGTCTCATATAACTTGAGTAGAGAAACAGTACACAAGGAATAAGGAGCACGCCATGCTACTCAATCAAATTAGACGCGAACACTTTGCACAACTCGGGCGAGAGAACGCAAGCAACCGTGAAGTAATTACGAAAAAGTTGGTTCCACGTATTCAAAATGAAAACCCAAACTATCTCACGCTCATGTCCGTACTAGCAAACATCGCACAAGAGGAGTTCTTATCAAAAGACTTATATTTCACAGACGAACATCGCAAGCTTGTGCTGTATGTGGGGATTGTTTGCTTTCGCGCGCTTGAGCTCGCACAATTAAATGGCAAGCTTAAGGAAGATGCATCGATACTAAGTGACGTACTCATGAGTGACCCAGACCTCACTTCAACAAAGCAAAATATTGTTGAAACATATGAAGAAATGGTTCTATTAATGACAAAGCTTGGCGTAAATGGTGGACACTGAAATACTCAAAGCAACAATACCCGACAACATCGTCGGGTATTTTATAAAATATATTTTTTAATCATCACCCTCTTTACGTTCAATTAACACACCAATTTTTCGGAGACGCTCTTCAATTGCCTCATATCCACGGTCAATATTGTACACATTGTAAATATGTGACTCACCATTCGCAATAATTGCCGCAATAACAAATGCGAGCCCCGCACGAAGGTCAGGGCTTTCAAGGCGCTTTCCCTTCAGTGTCGTAC
>DIZR01000051.1:0-4421 GCA_002429425.1 Patescibacteria group bacterium UBA6023 | reverse complement strand
GTGTCGTACTTCCTCGCACCAATACGCGATGTGGATCCATCATCGTAATATTTGCACCCATACGACTAAGCGATTCAGTAAAGTTTAATCGGCCTTCAAAAATTGTTTCAAACACCATACTTTCACCTTCCACTTGCGTGAGATAGATCATCATGGGCGCCTGCAGATCAGTCGGGAAACCGGGATATTCATGCGTACGAATATTTACCGAGCGACGTGAATGAGGACGCGTATTTGCAGAGACGGTGATACTATTTTTAGTTGTTGAAACTTTTGTACCACTATATTCCAGAAGTTCAATAAGTGCATCAAGGTGTTCCGGGATGACATTCGTAATCGTTAATTTTTTTGCAGCGAGCGCTCCAAGAATAAGAAAACTCCCCGCTTCAATTCGATCAGGAATAATGGAAAAAATTTTCTTTTTTGCATCAAGTAATTTCCCTCCAGTAATAGTAATGGTCGGAGTTCCCGCTCCTTTTATTTTTGCGCCAGATGCGTTTAATAGATCAGCAAGCCACACGATCTCGGGCTCCATCGCCGCATTCTTGATTATCGTTACCCCATTTGCAAGTGTTGCCGCCATCATGAACGTCTCCGTTCCAGTAACGCTTTGCGTGCGAAAAAATAGTTCACAGCCTTTTAATCCTCCTTTTGGTGCACGTACGTCGTAAAACTTTCCTACTTTTTTTACTTTTGCACCCATTTTCATAAAACCAAGCGTAAAAAGGTCGATAGGGCGAGTACCAATAACACACCCACCCGGATACGGAAAACGTACCATTCCGTATCGTGCAAGTATCGGCCCAGTGAGCACGATAGATGCACGCAGACGTTTCGCAATTTCCGGAGTAAGCGTAGTTGATGCAAGCGTACTTTTGCGTATAGTCATTCTGTGCGGGGCAACGATAACTTCTCCACCCATCGTACGAATAATCTCAAGCATGCGTGAAACATCCTCAATTTCAGGAACATTTTGAAATGAAAGTGGTGAACGAAAAAGAATACTCGCAGCAATCCCCTTCAGTGCAGCATTTTTTGCACCGAGAACCGCTACTGTTCCCTTGAGTATCGGTTTACCTCCAAATCCTTTGATTGCTAGATAAGTCATTGAGACATCATAGTGCGAATCATTAAATCAAACAATGTGGATGAAAAAACCCATACAATGCATGCTATGATAGTGTTATGCATATAATTTCGGTAGCTCCAATTAAGCGAGGAATACCCATTGACGAGCTTTCCTATTTCACCACGGAAGAGATTTCTCCTGGCTCATTGGTTACCGTGCCCATGCGCGGAAAACTTATTCCCGCACTTGTGCTCCGCTCGACTCCGGCACAAGAGCTCAAAGGAGATATTAAACAAGCAAGTTTTGCTATCAAAAAACTTGATGCAGTTCACGCAAAAAATTTTTTTCGCAAGGAATTCATCACCGCGTGTGAAAAAACAGGAAAATATTTTGCAACAACAACGGGCGCAGTCATCCACTCCGCATTCCCAAGCGCACTCGTGCTTTCAAAAAAAGCAGGAGCAAAAATTATCCTCCATGAACGTCCGAAACGTCACAGTAAGCAGATGATATTCCAAGCTGATGAGGCCGAACGATTTGCCACGTACAAAAGTCACATTCGTGAAGTATTTGCACGAGGCGCATCATGCTTTTTTGTGCTTCCCTCTATTCAAGACATCGAGCACACCTATGCAAGCCTTGAAAAAGGTATCCAAGAATATACGTTTATTTTACATGCAGGACTTTCAAAAAAAGAGCTTGAATCGCGATGGGAAAAAATCATCACTATGACTCACCCAGTACTTATCATTGGTACTCCTCTTTTTCTTTCCATTCCACGCGAGGATATTGAAAGTATCATTCTCGATCGCGAGAGTGCGGGAGCATACACACTCCAATCACGCCCATTCATTGATCTTCGCGTATTTGCCGAAATATTTGCACGTGCAATCGGTGCAGATATCATTTTTGGTGATCTCTTCCTTCGCACAGAAACACTCCACCGCAAAGAACAGGGCGAACTTGAGACATTGACGAGACCAAAATATCGACTACCGTCTGCTGCGACACAGCATATCATCGACATGCGCACACTCGGCGAACAGCCTGCGACTGGACGCATTGCGATTGCCTCTCCCCAACTTGTTGATCTCATTCACGATGTTCGAAAAAAGGGTACCCATTGTTTTATCATGGGAGTGCGGAGAGGATTTGCTCCAATGACCGTTTGCGGTGATTGTGGAACCGTTGTCACCTGCATGCGCTGCACCGCACCAATGGTATTACACAAGAAAAATGGCACACAAATAAGTGGTGTGGGCGAGCAAAATATTTTTCTTTGCCATCGCTGTGGACTTGAACGGGACACAATGCATAAATGTNNGTGGATGGAGACTTACCCCACTTGGCATCGGCATCACTCAAGCAGAAGAAGCAATCAGAGGAAGATTTCCCGATGCGCAAATATTTCGTATTGATAAAGACATTGTAAAAAAACATACTGACGCACTCAAAATCATGAAAGAGTTCTATCAAACCCCAGGCGCAATTCTTATTGGCACGGAAATGGCTATTCCTTATCTTACTGAACCGGTTGCATCTGTTGCGATACTATCGGTCAATTCACTTCTTACTATCCCTGATTTTCGTATGGGAGAACGTGTATTTCGGCTCCTACTACTGCTTCGCGAAAAAGCTCGTGAGCATTTTCTCATACAAACGCGTGATACTGATATACCACTTTTTGCGCTTGCAACTGCAGGAAATATCAGTGAATTTTTACGCATCGAACTTGAAGCACGAAGCCAACTTGGCTATCCTCCTTTTTCAACACTTATCAAATTTACCCATGAAGGAAAAAAATCAGATGGGGAAGAAATGATGCAGGAAATTGAAAAAATATTTGGCGCATATCATCCTGTTACATTTCCATCATTCATTGCACGTGTGAAAGGAAAATATCGCATGAATGCATTACTCAAGGTACCGATTGGTGGATGGCCCAACGAAGAACTTCTCGGTCTTATACGCGCACTTCCCTCTGAAATAGAAGTACGCGTCAATCCCGAGAGTGTTATTTAGGCTAGCAAAAGAAAAAAATATCCGTAGAATATAGCAATGAAAGGAAAAACCGTAAAATCAGAAATAATACAAAGTGGAAATCCTATTCTGCGAGCAAAGGCACGACCTATTCTCGAAAAAGAATTTGGTACCAAGGAATTGCAGCACGTCCTCAATGCAATGAATACCGCACTCGAAAGAGAGTCTGATGGTGTCGCCATCGCTGCTCCCCAAATTGGTATTTCACAACGTATTTTTATTGTTTCACGAAAGGCATTCACCATCGATGGAAATATGGAACATGAAAATGTTAGTACGAAGGAAAAAATACCCAAGAAAAACCTAGTATGCATCAACCCTGAAATTGTGAAACTCTCCCGCAAAAAACTCAAAGTCCCCGAAGGATGTCTCTCCGTGCGTTGGCTTTTTGGTAATACTATACGCAACGAAAAAGCGACCATCCGCGCACGTGATGAAAATGGAAAGCTTTTTACCTATGGGGGTTCAGGGCTTATTGCTCAAATATTTCAACATGAATACGATCATCTTGAAGGAACGCTTTTTATCGACCACGCAACAAACATTGAGGAACTTACTCCTGAAGAAATTGCAGCGATACAAACAAAAAGTGCGGACGCGCGTTAAATATTACTATGAAACCTCAATTTGCATTTTTTGGTACACCGGAGTTTGCAACGATTATTCTTGATGAACTTGAGATGCGCGGTTTTACGCCAGACGTTGTTGTAACCGCACCCGATGCACCGAAGGGGCGCAAGCTTCTCGTTACCCCAAGCGCCGTGAGTCTTTGGGCGACATCACGCAATATTCCCATACTTACACCCAAAACACTCAAGGATGAAAATTTCACTACTCAATTAAAATCCTACCAGTGCAACCTCTTTATTGTTGCAGCATACGGAAAAATTATTCCTAAAGAAATTCTTGATATTCCAAAATTTGGCGCACTCAATGTTCATCCATCATTATTGCCAAAGTTTCGGGGCTCCTCCCCCGTTGAATCAGTAATTCTTTCTGAAGAAACATCTACGGGAGTAACGATCATACTTCTTGACACAGAGGTGGACCATGGACCAATCGTCGCACAGCACGAACAAATCATCAACAACTGGCCACCAAAAGGAAGCGCTCTTACGCGCGATCTTGCACACCTTGGCGGAGTACTGCTTGCAGAGATTATCATCAACAAGTTAAACTGCCTTGCTGCACAAAAACAAGATCATACTCGTGCAACATTCACTAAAAAAATTATCAAAGAAGATGGACTAGTAGATTTCCGGGATGACCCATATCTTAATTATAAAAAAATACGTGCATATGACGAATGGCC
>DIZR01000014.1:4937-12262 GCA_002429425.1 Patescibacteria group bacterium UBA6023 | reverse complement strand
TCCTTGAGGTGCGTTTGTTGCAATGGTACGATGAATAGAAGAGTTTTTATTGTTATATTAACGTTTGTGAAAAATAATTTTATATTTATGAGTTTATACAAAAAACAGTCTGGCGGTACAGAGGATGGTTTTACCCTTCTCGAACTTTTGATTGTGATATCAATTATCGCGATCTTGTCGGTTGCACTTATTCTCGTATTGAATCCTGCAGAAACATTAAAGAAATCACGCGATGCACAGCGTATCTCGGACTTAAGTACAATGAAAACCGCACTCGCCCTTTACGTGACGAGTACGAGTACACCTCAGCTGGCAGGAACTTCAAATACTGCATGTTTTGCGACTGCAACCGCACTCGCTCCCGTGTCACCAGTCAAAATATATTATTCTACGCTGTCTACGATTACTGCAACGAGTCTTGATGGTGCCGCAACAACATATGCCGCTGCTGCAGCTCCCGCGACAACTCTTGCACTGACTGATGGCACTGGATGGATTCCCGTGAACTTTGACACACTGACCGGTGGGTCACCAATCTCAAATCTCCCAGTTGACCCAATAAACACGCTAAATGGAGATGGAGGAACAACCGATGTTCTTGCCTCTGGTATTTCAAAGGCAAGTTATTTCTATCGCTACGCGTGTTCACAGTCCCCAGTTGCATTTGAGATTGATTCAATACTTGAAAGTACTGCATATACGGTAACTGACGACAAACGTGCATCTGATGGTGGAAATAATCCTAACTTCTATGAAGTTGGTACGAATTTGAAAATTCTCGGTACGGGAAACAACTTCTAATTATTCTTAACACTTAACCATCAATTATGAATTCATATACTCACATGAAAAAAAGCCGCCAGGATGGCTTCACTCTTCTCGAGCTCCTTATCGTTATCGCGATCATTGCGATATTGTCAATTGCGCTGATATTCATGTTGAATCCTGCTGAGACATTGAAGAAAGCACGCGACGCACAACGTATTTCAGACCTGAAGTCTGTGCAAACCGCTCTCGGAATCATGCTCACTGCAAGTTCAACACCAAGCCTCGATAACTTTGGGACGGTATGCCTTACCTCGACAACACCAGCCGGCGTCACTACGGCAAACACCAGCGCCAAGATTGCTTATAGTTATGATGGAACGGTTACTGTCGGGGCAGCTCCAACTCCCGGAGTTGATGCTGCTACGGGATCTGCATTTGCAACAACACTCTGGGGTCGTACTACTCCCGGAACAGTTTCAAAGGTTGATGGTACGGGATGGATTCCGGTTAACCTGAAGGCGCTTACGGGTGGAACTTCAATTTCAAATTTTCCTGTTGATCCAGTCAACACGGTAAGTCCAACAGTTGCAGCGACTGATCTTGTGTATCGCTATGCATGTCAAAATGGCTCAATAGGTGCAGGAAAGCCTGCTTATACATTTGAGATTGATGCAGTCCTCGAGAGTAACGCCTATACTGTTGATGACAATAAAATGGCAAAAGATGGTGGGGATAATTCTGCTATGTTTGAAACTGGAAATAGTTTGAACCTCTTGCCTGCATCGGGAGCGTTCTAGGGAGGATAAATTTTCCGGAGGATCGTCCGCGGTAAAAATTAAAACACCCGTGCATAAAAGCGCGGGTGTTTTAATTTAAATCTATTCTCTTACTAGGGATGGTCTTCGGCAAAGTGGTATATACCAATAATTTGAGTATAATAGTTTTTATGTTGCTTCAGTTTATTTTTGCACATCTCAATGCGATTGCACTTGGAATGTGGATAGTATTTTTTGTAGTGGTTGCCGTACGCTTTTTGCGTCCGCTCTGGGTGAAGAACATTTCTTATAGTTCGTTGGTTGTTGGTGTAATTGCACTCCATATTTTTTATGCCATTTTTGTGACATGGGGGCAGTATTATATATGGGCAACGTCAAGTGATTTTACTCGCGCACTTCTTGCCGCTCCGCTTCCACCTGAGGCACCACTCCCGGCTATTCTTGAGTATGTACGTCATTACTTTGATGGACCACTCGGATATTTTGCCTATTATGCACTCGGGCGATTCTTTCTGAGTGTTATGGTGTTGTTCCTTGTTTCGGGACTTTTTTACGCAATAATAAAATTTTGGAATTTGCGCAGAAAAAGTTTTGAAGCAGAAGGTCCAGAGTTTCTCTTGCTCCTCATGCTCATTGTTGGATGGCCAAGGGTCTTGGTACTCATACCGCTCGGCTTTCTTACTGCGATACTTTTTTCTATTACCAACCTTATGTTTTTTAAGAAAGATAAAGTCTCGCTTCTCCCTGCATTCCTTGTTGCCACTCCGATCGTGCTCATCGGGGGAAATGTTATTCTCGATCTCCTACATCTTTATGTGCTCCTGAATATTTAATTTTTGATAATATCATGAACATCTTGACGTCGTACGTCTGATGTTGTGGGATTGTAGGTATTTTTTGAACATGATTGTGGTATAATAAATAGTGATGCACATCACTCAGGAAAAACTTAAATCGATCTTACTTGAGTCGGGACTTGTCAGTGACGAGGATTTTGCATCTGCCGTTGATGAGTCGCATCGTTCCGGGCAGTCGATTGGTGATGTTTTGATTGGGGAGGGGAAAGTTCCCGAGGATTATTTTGCTGAACTTCTCAGTCCTTACTACGGGGCACCAGTGGTGAATCTCAAAAAAGAAGAAGTCACGATTGACCCACAGGTGCTTGATCTTATTCCGGAAATATATGCAAAATCAAAAAATATCGTTTTGTTTGCATATGACAAAGAGAAAGGAATCGGAAAGCTTGCGATGCTTGATCCTTTTGACTACGACACGATCGAATACGTGCGCGCAAAGCTTAATGTATGGGTCGAGCCGTACTTAACGACACTCCCCAGTCTCCGTTATGGACTGAAACATTACAAACAAAACGTCGGGCTTGAGTTTAATGAGATCATCTCACAAAATATTGAACAATCACTTTCTATTGCCAAAGAGCAAGATCTTTCAAAGACTGCCACTGCGGTATCGATTGTGAGTATTCTTGATAACATCATCGAACAAGCAGTAAGTCTGAATACATCAGATATTCATTTCGAGCCACTTGAACACGAGCTTCTCGTGCGTTTTCGTATCGATGGTATTATGCAAGAAATATTAAGTCTACCTCAAGTACTTGCCCCCATTCTTGTTGCACGCGTAAAAATTCTTGGTAATCTCCAAATTGACGAACATCGTATACCACAGGATGGGCGCTTTCGATTTGAGCGCGACGATGGCTCATCAATCGATGTGCGTATGAATATTATGCCGGTCTTTCATGGAGAAAAAGTTGAGATGCGCCTTCTTAAGAGTGGCGCGCGCCCACTTACGCTCAAAGATCTCGGTATGTCAGATAGTGGAATCGAAATCCTTTTGAGTGAGATCAAAAAACCACATGGCATGATACTGGTGACGGGACCAACGGGGCATGGCAAGACCACGACACTCTATGCGATACTGCATATTCTGAACGTACCGAGCGTCAATATTACTACGATTGAGGACCCAGTCGAGTATGAATTCTCGCGTGTCAATCAAACGCAAGTAAATCCGAAAGCGGGAATCACGTTTGCGAACGGTCTTCGTGCACTATTACGTCAAAATCCCGACATCATTATGATTGGAGAAATCCGTGATAATGAGACGGTGGAGATCGCGGTGCATTCGGCGTTGACGGGACACTTGGTGCTATCGTCTCTCCATACGAACGACGCACCATCCGCATTACCACGTCTTCTCGACATGGGTGCACCGGCATTTCTCCTTTCATCGACAGTCAATCTCATTATTGCCCAGCGTCTCGTCCGACGTATTTGCACCTCGTGTACGGAATCTCACAAGGAGAGTCCCGAAATGCTTCATCTTATTAAGGCGCAGATTAAGTTGGCGACTGGAACAGTAAAAAATGTTCCGGAAACGTTTTATCATGGTCGTGGATGTCATGTTTGTGGTGGCACGGGATTTCAGGGTCAGGTTGGTATCTTCGAGCTTTTCCGTGTGACTGATGCTATTCGCGAACTCATTTTACGCGAGGCGACGGTCGGTGAAGTGCGTAAAAAAGCTATTAAAGATGGGATGGTAACCATGTTTGAAGATGGTTTGGATAAGGTCGAAAAAGGAATAACGACCATCGAGGAAGTACTTCGCGTTGTTAAAGAATAATCCATGGCAATTTTTATTTACGAAGCATATGATCACACGGGTGCAATTACGCACGGTGAGTACGAAGCGATAAAACGTGAAGAGGTTGTTCAGTATTTACTCAAACGTAAGCTCACCCCCGTTTCAATCGAAGACATTGGAACACAAAATAAAAAAGTGCTCGATATTTCTCTCACTTTTTTTGAGCGCATTACTCCCGTTGATGTACTATTTCTGGTACGTAATCTTGCGACAATGATCAAGGCGGGACTTCCCGTCGTTGAGGCGCTTGATATTTTGATTGCTGACGCAGAAAAGTCGATTCTCAAAAAAATGTTTCAACACGTACAAGTAGTAGTGCGGGGTGGACAGACTCTTTCGAGTGGGTTTAGTGCATACGCGAACGCGTTTCCTCCGATATTTCTTGGTATGTTGCAAGCCGGTGAAGTTTCAGGACAGCTTGATCGCACGCTTGCTGAGTTGGGGCAGTATCTCTCGAAAGAATACGCACTTCGAAGCAAGGTGAAGTCCGCATTGATGTACCCCGCAATACTCCTTATTGCTGCAACTATTGTGGTTGCGCTCTTGCTTATATTCGTACTCCCACGTCTCACGAAGGCATTTGCGGCAAGTGGTGTTGAGCTCCCACTGATTACAAAGATTTTTCTCGGACTTTCAAATGCGCTTACGTGGAGCTATCTGCTCGATCTCTTTGTTCTTGCCGGACTTACTTGGTTCTTTGTGTATTTTCGAGCAACACGTACGGGGAAGAAATTTATTTTTTGGTTGCTTTCTTTTATCCCTGTTGCGAATGATCTGATAAAAAAAGTCGCTCTCGTACGTTTTACGCGTACGTTCGGAAGCTTGATGGACGGTGGTTTGTCTGCCGTTGAATCACTTGAACTTTCATCGCGGACCATTGGCAATGATCGGTATGAGCACGCACTGAAGACGAGTATGTTAGAAATAAAAAATGGCGTGCCAATTTCGGAGGCACTCGGTAGATATCCTCATTTGTTTCCGCGACTGCTCATAAGCCTCATCGTTGTCGGAGAACGAACCGGTTCTTTGAGTGCGATTCTCATTACTTTTTCGGATTTTTATGAAGAAGAGGTGGATAATAAATTAAAAAATCTTACTGCAATCCTTGAGCCGGGACTTTTGCTTATCATGGGACTCCTTGTCGGAGCAATCGCGTTTTCGATACTCATGCCGATTTATCAGCTGGTCGGACACTTCACATAATAAATGGTCGGATATCTTTGTTGGTGTTCCTCAATATATGATGCACAATAATTTTCATAAAGGTTTTTCACTTATTGAGGTACTTCTTGTTGTTGCGATTCTCGCACTCATCGGTTCCGTGAGTGTTGAATACTATCGGAGCACTGCGGTATATATTCAAACGAAGAGTTTTGCGAATGGGCTAATTTCGGATATGCAGTACGCGCGCAGTCGTTCGCTAAATGGTGAAAATACACTCAAGTGGGGAGTTCATGTCGTAAATAGTACAAATGATTATTACGAAGTATTTTCTACTCCAACGGACTATCTCGATGCTACGAAGATTGTGTATTCGACGACCACTGCGCCAGGTGGGGTGACGTTTTCCGACCCCACTTCTGGGGCGACGAGAGATATCATTTTTAGTCGGATTGCAGGAACAACAACAGCAACCTCGGTAAGTGTTCTTGGTGACGGCAACACCATTGTAGACACCATAACCGCACTGGGGGTGATATATTAAATGCAATGAAAACTTTTTCGTCTCAATTTCCGATGCACACACAAAGAGGTTCTCTGCTTATTGAGGTACTTATTGTTATTTCGGTGCTTGCGATCATTCTTTCGTTGGGTGCCCAAGCAAGTTTGGTCGGACTGAGTGCAACAAAGCTTGCGGGAGATAAAGATGTTGCACTCAATCTCATGAATGAAACATTCGAAGCGGTGAATAGCGCATCGGATGAAAAGTGGCAAAACGTATATTCTTTGTCCAAAACTTCCACGAATCCTCATTACGCGACTTCTTCCACGGGGACATGGAATATCAATAATGCCGGCAATGAAGTGATCACGGTAAATGGGGTTGCATATACACGCTACTTTTATGTTGATAACGTAAGTCGTGATGCCGCACGGAGTATCGAGAATGTCTATAATTCAGCAAACGATGACCCCTCCACGCAAAAAGTGACCGTCACCGTATTGTGGGGGAACGCGAATGGAAATGTTCTTTCGACGAATCAATATATTTCACGCTGGAGAAATAAGGTGTGCATACAGACTGATTGGTCCGGTGGAGCGGCGACGGGGGTAAAGACTTGTCCTGATACGACCTACGGCTCGCAGGATGGGAACATCAAGACCACCTCAGGAACACTTACGCTCTAGAAAGTTACTTGGTACTTCGACTACCAAGTCGAAGGAAAAGTTGGTGAACATGATTGCGTACTGTCTCAACCCGAATTATTTTCATTTTATTCTTGAGGAAATTTTGGAGAAAGGGATAGAGAAGTTTATGCAAAAGCTTGGCGGTGGTTATCCGCGCTATTTTAATGAGAAGCATCATCGAACGGGAGCTCTCTTTCAAGGAAAATTCAAATCAGTGCACATTGATTCAGATGAATATCTACTGCATGTCAGCGCTTATGTTAATAATTTGAATATTTGCATTCATTGGGTGCCTAAAGGTATGTCATATCAAGTTGGGATAAATATCTTGGCGATAATCAAGGTGAAGAGATGTGCGTAAAAGGAATTATCCTTGATCGCTTCCGAAATAACAAAGAACACTGGGAGTTTACTGAGAATGCGGTGGAAGGAATTTCGCAAAGAAGGGAAGAAGATGAAGAATTTGCAAAAGCGCTGTTAGAATAAAGAATCGTTTTAGAACAGTACTTAGCATAAAAGTAAGGATGGTATAAGGAGTGACGAACATCATTGATTGTAGTGTATAATAGTAATCAAGCGTATGTGGTCTCATTTCATTAAAAAATTTTTCGTTCTCGCGCTTGTTGTCGTTTCGGCGTTTTCTAATTTGACGCCCTTCCTGTTTAAGGTAAATAACGCAGAAGCAGCAACAACGGTGATTTTTCTTACAACGGGGACGACGTGGACAGTTCCTGCTGATTGGAACTCAGCCAACAACACAATAGAAGA
>DIZR01000014.1:1110-4801 GCA_002429425.1 Patescibacteria group bacterium UBA6023 | reverse complement strand
GGTGGCGGTGGTGGCGGTGGTGGCGCATATTCCAAAATATCCAACCTTGCGCTTACTGCTAATGGCTCCGTCACGATACAAGTGGGCGCTGGCGGTGGTTCTGCCGCAAACGGCACCGATACATGGTTTAATGGTGCATCTTGTACTGCCGCATCAACCTGCGCCAAGGCGGGAAATACCGGTGCATTTCCAACTGGTGGCACTGGTGGTGCGAGCGGTAGCGGTGTTGGCACCGTATTATATTCAGGAGGTGCAGGCGGAAATGGACAAGCTGTCAAGGCTACAAACGGTGGTGGTGGTGGTGGTGCGGCTGGTTTAAATGCTGCCGGTAATGCCGGTGCCGCATCTCCAACTTCCACGGGAGGACAGGGAGATGGGACCTTCGGTGGTACAGGTGGCGCAGTAGGTAGTGGAGTTGGAGGAAACGGCACAGAATGGGACGCAACAGATGGTTCTGGTGGCGGTGGCGGTGGTGCAAGCGCGAACGGTACCGCCGGCGGGGCTGGTGGTACCTATGGTGCTGGCGGTGGTGGCGGGAGATCCACGGCTGGTGTTGGAGGAGCAGGTATGCAGGGTGTTATCGTCGTTACCTATACACCAGCTACACCAACGAGTACGACTCTTGCTGATGGTACCAATCCCTCCAATGCCTCGCTTGTTCCTGGAGGTGCGGCAACAATGGCAGACGCTTTTACTTTTACCACAAACTCAGGAACAGATTCTATCTCTGCGGTCACTGTTTCTTTTGCTGCTGGAACAGCAACAGGTATCGGTCTTGTTGAGATCACGAACGATGCGGGAACTACGGTTTATGGGAGTGTCACTAATCCCACCGACACGCAATCTATTACATTGAGCACGGCCTTGCCAGTGACCACAACCGCAACGCAATTCAAAATCCGCATTACGCCAAAATCAGCTTCTGTCATGCCAGTCCCTCCAGGAGCGAGCTATGCGGTTACCGCAATCATCAGCGCGTGGACAGGGACCAACGCCAAAGTGGGGACCGATACTGCAAGTGCAACCGTGACCATCGACAACCTTTCACCAAATGGCGCTACTGTGGTTTCTGGTACAGCGGGAACAAATGCAAACACTATCAATTGGACGACCTCCAATAGCGCTGATTTTAATACAACAAGTGGGTCAGTTATTTTGAGGTGGGCAGCAGCTTCTGCGGGAACTGAAGTCCCCGCAGAAGGATCGACATATGCAGCTGGCAACACTATCGGCACCGCGACAGTAGCTTGTGTGATTTCGTCTTCGGCGTCCACTGCACTTTCAAAAGTTGATGGTACTAGTGGTAGCGCAGGATGTACCACAGTTGCTTTGACGAATGGCCAAGCATACACGTACAAGGTATTTCAAAAAGATACGAGTGGTAACTACGATGTCGGCGTATCTATCGGCACATTCACCCCGGCTGTTTCTATCACGGTGACGAGCTACACCAACACCACGGAAACGGCTCTGAATTATGCAGCAGCATGTATGAGTTGCGGTGCCCGCATCGGAGGCGGGGCTGGTTTTCGACAGTCTATTACTATCACGGGTTCTGGGTTTGGTGCACTGACGTGCGGCACGGGGAATTGTTCTACCGCAACGAATAATATTAAGATCGGCACTCATCAAATAGCGGACGCAAATATTACTTCATGGGCAGCAACCTCTATTACCTTTTTGACAGACTCGTCTGTTACGGGAGATACGGATACTGATTGGGGGACGAA
Source organism: Patescibacteria group bacterium UBA6023 (assembly GCA_002429425.1). GTDB lineage: Bacteria > Patescibacteriota > Minisyncoccia > Phycocordibacterales > UBA6899 > MHLP01. The sequence goes on along the minus strand of DIZR01000014.1, from coordinate 3,071 downwards.
TTTTGGAGGAGCAAGCGCCATTGTGGTCACGGCAGCAAGTAGTGCGGCCACCGGGCTCAACTTTTATGTATTTCCGCAAATTACGGGAGTCAGATCGTGCGATAAGTTAGGATTTCCCGTTGGAACTTATGGTCGCGAATATAATGCAGGCGATGCGCTGTGCCCCAACGGACTTACTGATGGTGAAGTGTTCCTAGATGGCACGCGATTCGGCACTGCATCCACAGGAGGGTACGTTCAAATTCTTGGTATAGGTGCTACTACAGTATCGTGGTCAAATACCCTCATACAAGCACAAGTACCTCCCGCGATCGCAGATAATGCTTACACGGGGGGGTTAGTAATGCAGCAAGGCAGTGGCTCCAACAATAAGACATATACATATACCACGACCGGTTTTCGTGTTTTGCCACGGATTACTTCTCCGGCAAGTGCAAGCATTGGAGACCCTATCACAATAAGTGGCGATCATTTGTGTCAAAGTGGAACTTGCCCCACGGCGTTTGGCACGACCGACAACATCGTCGTTTTCACGTCCTATGCGACGTCAACTGTGTTTACTAGTTGGTCGGACACCACCATTGCGACGGTCGTACCCGCCAGCACGGTGAACGGCAATATTGTCGTAACCTCAAATACGTTTACTTCAAATGGTGCAAATTTCACTCTCCTTTCACCAACACCCGTCAGTCCATCGAATCTCCTCCAAAAAAATGCCGGGCTTACTACCGTTCTTGTCGGCGGGACTGCATCCTCAACGCCCCTTTCTTTTTTCTTCGACACGTCTTCTGGCGTAACGGGAGGTACTATGTATCCCCAGGTCGAAGTGCGGCCCGTTCTTGGGACGGACGCAGGATTTCTTTCGACCTGTACCGCTAATCCTTATTGCAAGGAGGGAACAGGGGTTGCGTACAGTGGAGGAACTATCAATCTCTCGGTTTCGACCACCACTGCGGACAATACATATCATTGGCAAGTACGCGCGCGGTATAACAAGAACAGCACAGATTATTATAGTCCATGGGTCTCATTCGGTGGCAACGCCGAAACTGCAACCGACATCCTTCTTGATACAACGCCACCCGTGATGAGCACTCCTGCGGTAAGCAATCTTTCAACGAATTCCGTGACGATCTCATGGGATACGCTCGGTGAGGTTTCGACAAGCCAGGTACAGTACAATCAAACCAATGTATTTGCGCTCAGTTGTTCAACGAATAATGATTGCTCAACACTTGACTCGACGCTCGTGAATACGCACACGGTGAATCTTGCTAATCTTAATTCCGGAACGACATATTATTATCGCGCGCGTTCAAAAGATGCGGTGGGGAACGAATCATTGAGCACGACCTCAACTTTCAGCACGCTTGCTGTTTCTGGACCAGCAAAAACAGTAGTGCTACAGATAGGAAGTGTTGCCAGTGCCCTCAGCACCCCGTCGAGCTACTACTTTACGGTTCCTGTTCCCGAAGTATCACCGAGTGTAAAAAGTGTATTTGTGGAAATCATTGGTCTCGTGAGTGGGGGAACCAACCCTATCAATATTGGAGTAAACGGTCTCGCGACGACGACATATGCGGTGAGTGCCACAAATCCCACGCATTTTAAGTTGATCTACAAAATTGCCGATGAATCCTCGACCTCCCCGCTTCCGGAAACTACGCTCAACGTAAATGACGTGACCCCATGCACGAATGGATCGGGTGGAGCCACGCAGTGCAACAGACTCTCGATCTCTCCCGGCGCGGGGATGTCAATCGCAATCACCTCTGCACGGCTCATCATGTCTTATTCATATACTCCATGACCATGATCAATAAACGAAATAAAATAATTCTCACCATTCTCGTCTTTGCCGTCGCGGGGCTCGGCGTTTTCGTGTGGCGTACATCGCCTTCGTTCAAAAAGGCCGTAATTTTTTGGGAAAAACCAAAGGTTGTTACCGATACCTTTGCTCC
>DIZR01000014.1:0-950 GCA_002429425.1 Patescibacteria group bacterium UBA6023 | reverse complement strand
CGGGCGGTCAAGCGCTTGGCAGATCGGGTTTGGTTCGAAGAATAAAAAGAGAGGTTATGAAATTATCATACAAGGTCATACTCTCGTGTCTCAAAAAGAAACTTCATCAGGGTCATACGGCGTTAATCTCCCTAAAAATTGGTATGACTCAAAAGAGGTAATCATTTCCGTGCAAACCCTACCGCAATTTTCTCATGCTACTATTACGGGACTTGATTTTTTCTATAATACTGATGGAAAAGTATGGATGTACTCACTCGTCACTTCTTTAGGCGCGTACACAACTCCAGTAAAGTAAAAAAGAATATTTAATCATTGAATATGAAACATTTGAAATTTGGCGCGCTTGGTGAATCGACTGCAAGGTGAAGTACCAATGGTCACGTGTCGGCAAGATGGTATTGTATATTTATGTTAACAAAATATAAAAAAATTTCTCTCCCAATTCTTTTTGCAACATTTTTTGCACTATTTTTCGGCGTGATCGTGTTTGTCGCTACTGCGGCGGATCAACTCAAAACCGTCGACTCCCTTGTCCTCACTTCAAACACTTCTATCAGTGCGCTTACGAACGCACCCTTTACCCTCTATATCGGCGACAATCTCTCGGGCATTACCAATCCCATAAAATCGCTCTCTTTTCCCGTCTCGGGGGTCTACACCGGTGGCGGTTCGCTTACACTCGCAATCAATGGAGACACGGCAACAGCGCAGACGTTCGCGCTTCCCACTGTGACCGTCCCAACATCATTTGAATTCATTTACAAAGATCCCTCAAACAAGATCAACCCGACATCGGCGGGAAGCTATAGCTACACACTCAACATCACTCCCTCGGGTGTGACTGTCTATGGTTTTGCTGTGAAGTTGAGTGAGACGCATGAGTACGTTCCTCCGAGTTGCCCCGATGGAGCAAGTACAAATGAAAAACTCAAAACCGTCGACTCCCT
>DIZR01000006.1:41643-44253 GCA_002429425.1 Patescibacteria group bacterium UBA6023 | reverse complement strand
CGAGGAAAATATTGTTTTTGTTCCATCACGGCTCGATATGGTAAGCAGATGATTACCGTCTTTCAAGATCAAAACATGATCCACATTACCATGATAATCTGTTGAATCAAAGACCGCGCCATGCAAACTCTTAAAATCAAATTCTTTCATTGATTGCCCTCTTGAAATACTTAACTTTTCAGAATAAGAAAAATAGCTTTCATGGTTTACCTCCTTCGTCTCTGCTACCTCAGAAATAAGGAGCTGGCTAGGATTTCTGTTAGTATTAAGATCCGAAGTATTATCATATTGACTCGAATAATCATCTTTGCCAAAATTTATTCTTCCTATAAATCCACCTGGAATGGAGGACTCGAAAGACATCAATAAACCACTCGGAGAGTCGCTGAGGAGCTTTGTTTGAGTAGGCGTCGGAGATATTGCGGCACCTATCATTTTAACTCGGCTGCAATACGGCCTGCGCATACTGTGTTTGGGATGTCGTTTGTTATCGCTTCACGTATCCCCTTAAATACCCCCGTCTCTGCAAATTTGATCCCCCAAGTTACATTACGATCAGAAGAACAAATATTCAACCTAGGATCGATTCCGAGAACCTTAAATTGAGTTACACCTCCTTCGGGAAATTTGACATCGTCAACCATAGGTTTTGCTTTCTGGTAAAAGACGAACTTTCCTTCCTTTAATATATAAATATCATACTGACGTGTCCCAAAATCTTTTTCCATGAGACCCCACGCTGGAAGATTGACACTCAAGAATTTTGGTCCTCCTTGTTCTGATTTCCAAATATAACCAATCACCGTTCCGGTTGTTGTTCCGAGATTTTCAACCCTTGCAACTGATTGGCCTAATTTTGGTGCGGTACTTGTTGCAATATTTACCGGTTGATCCCCCGATATCGTGCTTGTGGCAGGGAGAGTGCTAATTTTAAGCGTGTTTTCACCTGCTGACTCAGTCGTTATGATATATCCGCCCACCATAGTCAGAACAAACAATAATATTCCGATGATAACTATCCAGAAAATAAGTCTATTTTGTTGCATCATGGTAATATATCAACAGTGGGAAATATAGCAAGAAAGAAAAAGTTCTCGTCCAGGAAAATCCTGAGACATTCAGTTGCGTTGCAAAAGAAGTGATGGCTGCGTAGTTTCATTCTCAATATTGAGTCCTCAACATAAAAATCCCCTTTCGGGGATTTTTGCCATCTCTTAATTCTGCCGAGGTCGGACCTCGACAGAAAAGTCTTCCGCGTGGGGAAGTTTTTTTGAAAAACAGAATATTAACACCACTGAATACTTCCACGATGATGTTCTTCAAGATAGGCGTTCGCATCTTTGAAATGATTATTTCCAAAAAATCCTTTATGCGCAGCAAGTGGTGACGGATGTGCAGATTCAAGGATAAGATGTTTGGATGTATCAATGAGTGCTCGTTTACTTCGTGAATTATTCCCCCACAGCATGAATACGACATTCATACAGTCGCGACTAATTGCGTGGATTACCGCATCAGTAAATGGACCCCACCCGATCTGTGCATGAGAATTCGCACTTCCAGATTCCACTGTCAGTGAGGTGTTCAGAAGTAGAACTCCCTGTTTCGCCCAGTCAGTGAGGTCCGGTAATGTTCGCTCTGTTGTCGAGAATTCACGAGCGATTTCTTTATAAATATTCTTCAATGAAGGCGGAATAGGGTTTTCTTCTCGTGTCGAAAAGGCAAGACCATCTGCAACCCCCGGTGTGTGATACGGATCTTGCCCAAGTATTACAACGCGAATATCATGCGGTGCACAATACGTAAGTGCGCGGAATACATCTTGTTGTGGGGGAAATACTTCGAAAGATCCGTATGCCTCCCCCACCTTCTTTTCCAATGCACCAAACTCAAATATCGAAGATTGTTTGCGTAACAAATCCTCCCACTGTGGAGGTATTGAAAAATTATTGCTACGCTCATCAATATCGATCATGCAATATAAAATACAAACACCACCCAGAGAAGTGCCACTGAATAGACAACAAGATATGCGCGTTGTGGTGATTTTTGCTCATGGGGGAAAAATATTCTCCAATATTTATAACTCAAGAAAGTGAGGAGCGGAGGAACAATAAAGAACAATATATTCTTCCCATTCGAGCTAAATTTCAAGTAAGGAATATAGGACTGCAAGATAAGCGGAGCTAATCCAGTTAAAAATAATACATAATACCAATTCACACCATCGATTCCCGCGACTACTGATTTTTCGTGTAGAATAATATCTTCTTCGGTGGGGTTACTTGCACGTTCTTGTATTATGCCTTGAATTGACTGTGCATCACTTGGAAGTAACCCTGATATACACACCGTATATTTTTCTTTATTAACTGGGTAAATTTCGCGAAGAATACCCTGCAACTGATTGGGTTCGGATAACTTTAACTCAATGCACGTTGCGGCAATACCCAATCTGCTGTCGAGAAATTTTTGTCGCATATATACCCTCTCAATATCTCCGTATAAAATAAGTCCAGTCGTGCCACCGAAAAAGCGCGGATTTACACGAATGCCTTTTCCGTTAATCAAAAAACCTTTTCTTTTCCAAAAAATTATCCCAATGATGGT
>DIZR01000006.1:18795-41562 GCA_002429425.1 Patescibacteria group bacterium UBA6023 | reverse complement strand
GGCCACCACAGCAATAATTCCTGCAAAGTCAAAAAAACTGAGGGAGTTTTTAGGTGAAAAAAATTCAACAAGGAGACCAAGGAGTGCGATTGGTATCCATACATACCATATTCGTGATTGTATCGGAAAATCTTTTTCAGTATATATCCTTCTTTCTTCCATATTTTGTATAATTTAATCTTGATAAATGACAACGAGAAAAAGTGCTAAATTAAAAAGTCGATGGTGTGTTCTTTCTTTGAAATTGGCACAACTTAGTGTAAAAGACGCCCTACTTTAACAATCCCAAAGCCAATGACAGAATGAGGGCGAAAAAAACGGACGACATTGGTATAAGAAATAACATTGCCGCTCCAGGTCGTCCTAATTTTAATAATTCAGGAGCAGAATGGCGAATAACTGAATAAGTCATTATTGCCGAAACAAAAAACTCTATACCAATAAATAATTGTGGAGCAAAAGACCAGTCCCCAATGTAAAGATTGCAGACAATATTAATAAACACCGAGGCACACCACGGAACAAGAAGGGTTCCCCAGGAAGCAATTTCGGACTGTTGAGTATCAACTAATGGTGATGATGTCGAATTATTTACACTATTGTTCATTCTCACTTTTCTTTTGTTCGCAATAAGCACCCCAATAGCAAACATCACAACACCTACAGAGAATAAAATACCTACTTCTTGATATTCATTACTAGCATCGAGGTACCCAGCGTTCAACATCAAGATGACAATAAAGATGAGTATTGGAATAATTATATTTTGATGTTTCATGCTTAAAAGTCGAGGATGTGTTCTTCTTTCGGTGATGGGACAATTGCATTCAATCCAAGATAGTCACGGATACGCTGTGCGAGAAACATTGATGATTTCGGCTCTCCAATAGTCACAAAAATTTTCTTGAGTGTATCTTTCCCTCCTTCGACAAACTCGAGCAGGTGGTCCATATCCTTATGCCCAGAGTACCCATGAATAGAGAGCACCGTTGCTTTTATTTGAACATCATCACCAAACAATCGCACGCTTTTTGCTCCTTCAGATATCATTCGTCCCGGCGTTCCTGCAGCCTGGTACCCAACAATGAGCACTGCATTATTTGAATCCGGAAGATAGTGCTTCAAGTGGTGGACAATACGTCCACCGTTTGCCATTCCAGACCCTGCCATAATAATCTTTGGGCCTTTCGTCTCCCATATTTGTTTTGACTCTTCTTTTGTTTCAGTAAAATAAAGACGGGGAAATTGGAAAATATCATCTCCGCTCTTTATAATATGCTGCGTTTCTTTATTAAAATATTTATCACTCCTTCGGTACACTTCAGTTGCCTTAATCGCCAGCGGGGAATCAACATAAATTTTTACATCGGGAATATTATGATGCTCAACAAGGTCATTCATCTCAAAAAGTAATTCCTGTGTGCGTTCAAGTGAGAATGCGGGAATGAGAAGCACTCCCCCTCGTCCCACTGATTCAGTAATTACTTTTCGCAGTATCTCTTTACGTTCATCACGATTCTCGTGGTTACGATCACCATACACCGACTCCATCAACAAATATGTCACACCCTTAATCGAGTCCGTATCACGCAAAAGTGGTGCTGGTGAATTCCCAAGATCGCCGGTAAAGACCATTGTCGTGCCATTCAACGTAAGAAACATCATCGCAGAACCAAGAATGTGTCCCGCATCCTTAAATTCACACGAAAGTTCAGGGGTAATTGCGAACGGCACATAATACTCATGCGATGTCCAGAGTTTCATTGTGTCGAGCACATCACGCTCAGTGTAAATCGGCGGACGTCCATCAGCAACCGCTTCATGGGCAAGTATGCGTGTCGTATCCATGAGCATGATATTCGTCAATTCCTCGGTTGGTGGAGTCGAGTAGATGACCCCCTTAAATCCTTCACGAACCAGCTTTGGGATACGTCCGATATGATCAATATGTGCATGCGTGACCAAGAGTATATCTATCGACTTTGGGTCAAAACCAAACTCCTCACGATTACGATCATCCGCAAATTTATCACCCTGAAAAAGTCCGCAATCAATAAGAATACGTTTTCCACTTGCTTCAAAAAGAAAATTCGAACCGGTCACTGAGTCAACGCCTCCAAAGAATCCGACTTTTGCTTGTTGTGTCATATGTTTTTATTATAACCTTTTTTGATGAATATTACCGCTGCAAAAACTGCACCAATGACATCGTTGCATATATCTGCAAGCGTATCAACTATGTCCAAATGTATTATCCCAGCAATATGTTTTGTACCCCATTCAAATAACTCCCAACCAACTCCAATAACCAATGCCCCGGTGATCGAAATAATAAAAACTGCTTGCACTGAGCAATCCTTATCAGTAATAAATTTTGAAGAATAGTACAATGCGAGCACAGAAAGACCAACCCAAAAGCCACCAAGAAGATGCATGGGAATATCGAGCCACCAAATATAAAAATAAAGATGCCAGTATTCTGCAATCCCATTCACAATACCGATAATACCGACAATAAGCGCAAGTACCCAAAATGGAAATTTCTTTTTCATGAGAATATTCCACCATCGTAGCAAATTGACTCACATTAATCGACACATTTTTTTCTTATTTGACCTTTGTATTTGAGTGGATTTCGCGGCGCTAGAAGGATTATGACTAAGTTGTAGGTAAACTACTACGCAGGAGGCCACGATCAATCTAGGGCACTATGATTTCAAGGGGTTGAGTACAACCCAAGAAATCATCAGTAATCCGACGCAGCAACAAAGAAATGTGTCAAAAGTGAGAAATTGGAAAACTAGCAAAATAGCCCCAAATGCGAGGCGTGGAGAAAGTGATGAGAAAGACGTATTCATATACGTTGACCGAATCACAATGGTTCCACAACAAAGCAGTTGGGGCTATTTATTTGTTTTTATACAACCTTTGAAATTGAATGTAGTTCGAGGCGCCAAGGAGTGATGTCTTGGAGATGTATGAGCAATACTTCGACAAGAATTACGACGTAGGCAACGAAGAAATACGTCAATTGCAAAAGTTGTATTTATTCGAGGATACCGTCGATATTGATATCGTAGAGCATCTTTTCCTGCACATGAGTATAAGAAATAAGCTCTTCAGCTTTAAACCAAATAGCAATCTCACGTGCTGCCTCAGAAACTTCATCAGAGCAGTGAACAAGGTTGCGGACTGCACGACCATCAACATTTGCAATTTCATATGAATCACTCGTCAGATCACCACGGATAGTTCCCACATCAGAGGTCAGTGGCTCTGTTCCTCCTACGAGCTTCTTCACCACACCAACCGCCTGATTGCCTTCGAGTGCCATCACGACAACAGGTGAGCAAGTCAGGAAATCGAGCAGTCCATTCAAAACATCGCGTCCATATTCAACTGCGGCCTTTTCTGCTTTCTTGCCCTCCTTTTCAAGATTCGCAATAGTACGATCTCCCACCTTCGTGCACCACGCGTCATCCTTTCCATAATGTGCCTGTGCTTGAGCTCGCGTAGGGATAATCATTTTTATTCCCACGAACTTGAGTCCGGTTCGTTCAAATCGTTCAATAACATTTCCTATCACTGAACGTTGCACAGCATCGGGTTTCAAGATGACAAATGTGCGCTGGTATTTTGGGTGATTTTTATCCATATATTGTTATATTATATTTCCTAATTTGCTTTATCGTAACAGAAACCACAAACACCGCAACTATGTGGTGTTGTGTAATTCTCATGAAACACTACTTCCAAGTCACACTATTGAAACAACTCCTTACGTAGCGGAGCATCGGGAATGATATTCACTTTTGTTTCTAATGAAAATTGACGCATAACATTGTACATTTCCGTTGGTGAAAGCACTGCACCTTTTGCTTTCATCGCGTCAACAAGAGCGATACGTGCCTCACCAATATTCGCAAGATCGGAAGGGTCTTTCGCATTTACTTCTAGAACTTTCAAACTTTTTACTGCGACCATCTCCCCACCAGACATGTCACGATTGATGCGCGATTCAACATCAGTCACAGCTTGCATGGATTCCTCTATAGTAGGAACCCTTGGAGCAGCCTCGGCGGGGTGAGTGTAAATTGCTTCATGTGTTGGAGTAGTTGGTATCGTATCAACGACTTCCGGCTGTGGTGGTTTCAACATTACTGGACTTGCACTCTCAGCAACTTGCGAAGGTACTATTGTTTCAGGAGCATGAACGACAGGAGGTACTTGGGGAGCTTGTTCAATTATCGGTAATTTCGTATCGAGCTTCGTACCATAGTCTATTGGAAATTGATTACCCTTTGCCTCATCAAACCCAACACTTTTATAAATATCAGTAATTTCTGCTTGTGAAAGCGAAGGTTTTGCAATGAGTGCATCGATGAGTTTTGTATGTGCAAAGCTCTGTGGAGTATGGGCAAAATCAGGATTTGGCGTTGCGAAAGTAACATCCGTTTTCCAGAGTGCACGAGCTTCGATAAGTGAGAGCGGGCGATTGAGTGCAACACTCATTTTACTTGCATAGGCAAGTTCCTCCGGACTAACGATTTGATCACTTGGTACGTTTTCAATTGTTTTTGGCATTCGTGCGAGTACTTCAGATTGCGCACTCTCATCATGGGGGGTTGAAGTGGGAGTACTCGACGAACCAGGGTGCATATAATGCGAAGCAATATTATCAGCAATTGACGCACCGGCAAGTGCAAATAAGGCACGTAACAATGCGGCCTTTTTCGCCATACGTCTTGTTTCTTCCTTGCGAGATTCCTCAATTTTTGATTCTCGTAATCCGACACTCATGGCGATATCTTCACCAAGTTTCTCTTTGTCAATTGCTGTTTCGATAGCACCTTTCGCCATTGCTTGTATGAATGAGAGACGATTCGCAATCGTATCACCCTTTCTTTCATCACCCTTTTTAAGCGCTGAGCCACCAAAATTGATCATACCGTGATTAAGTTTTTCTGACATCAGCATCGTTGTCTGTGCAATTTTTTTCTCGATTATTTCATGTTCCTTTGTGTCGCTTGTTTTTCCGAGTTTTTCTACAAGACGATCAATGCGATCAGTAAAGAATGTTGCATCGGTAAATTCTTTAATCTTCCTCGTTGCAACACCGATGATGACGGGATTTCCCTCTTTATCAAGTACGGGTTTTCCATTCTCAATCTGATATTTGTTATATTCAATTTCTTCGCGCTCATCTTCCGTGCTCATGCGCCCATCCGCACGCTTTACTTTCATGAGGCGCTCACCTTCCTTATTCCCTATATTTTTTCCAACCAAGTAACCCGCACCAGTAACGGCGCCAAGTGCAAGTACTGTTGCCCCGAATGGCGGAATCATTACTCCAACAGTCGAAACGACCGCGGCACGACCCGCGATACCATAAGCAATAAAGTTTCCTTTTGCTTTCCAAAACTCCTTTGCTGCACGACGAATGATCGATTTGTCCCGTATGTTTTTCAGTGCTTCCTCAGCATCAGGATGAGTATTAAAAAGCTGATTCAGTTGTACGCGCTCATCAAGTTCATTCATCTGCAACATCGCACGTTCCTCGGAATCTTTTTCTCCATCTGCAGTAAACTTTTCTTCAAATACTGAAAGTAGTGCGGTGCGCGCCTCCATATATGCTTTTTTCTTCTCAGTAAACAACGTGAGCTCCTTGCCCTTCAATTCTGTCGTTGCGTATTTCCATTCATGCGGAATTTTTGCAAAATCACTCGCGGTAGCATTAAATTTTTCAATTGCAACAAGACTTTCTCCTGAGAGTTTTTTGTCATCCAGTGACTCAAACATATCTTTCGGAGAAACATACGTTATCAGGAGTTCACCATTGTTAATTTCAACATCCGGACCAGCTTTGGCAACCTTTGCGAGTGATTCGATGTACGCAAGTTTCTTTGCATGACGTTCTACTCCATCAACACTACCCACATTTTCCCCTCGTGATTTTGCCAGTAATTCTTTTTCAATTTCTGCGGTACGCAAATCAGGCTTCATCCCAAGCGTTACAATTGACTGAAACCCCTTTTTCCACCACGCGGTGTTTCCCCACTCTTCTTTTTGTTTTGTCTTTGCCTCTTTTGTAATATCTGAAAGGGTTAATTGCTCAAGATTCTTGAGCACAAGTGCCTGCTGTCCAACGGTAAGTCCCACAAATGATTCAATGCCACTAAGAGAGTTTTCATCAACGCCAAATTTTTCTTGAAATTGTTTTGCGACCGCAAAATTTATCGGCACAGTTTCAGTAGTTTTAACTCCTTTTGATTGCGGTGTGGTCTCGACGACTTTATCTGCACGTGCATCCATTGCGGCATATTTTTCATCAACAATTTCCCACGTATGACGAAGTTTGCGTTCCATAAAAGGAGGAACATCATTGTTCACCACAAGGCTCTCCATTTTTGCAACTTCTGCACTCAGCACTTCTTCATCCATTGGTGCGAGCTCCCAATTGGATGATTCAATTCCCTCCCCACGCTCATTCCAGCGTTTTTCGAGCGCAATATCATATGAAGACAACGATGGAGTAGTGGGAGAAAGTTCAACGGTTTCTTGGGGGGTTGATTCAGGCAAGACTGCAACATCGGGGGTGTTTATTGCTGGACTCACTTCTTCGTTTTTCGTTTCTATGAACGCCTCAGTGTTGTCAGCAAGCAAAGCTAGTCCCTTCAATCTTCTTGATTCTGGGGAACGTGAAGATATCGCGCGAAGTGATTCGATCTGCTCCTCTTGTGACGCAAGAGGAGGAATGGTTATTTCCTCAACCTCAAGTTCCCGAACATTTATACCATCTGCCGTCGGCATTTCAGGTGATACCGCTACTTCCTCAACTGCAACGGTGGGTACTGCAACTTCTACTACTTCGGAAGTAGTAGCAACTGGAGCTTTCTTTGCAATTTCATCCTCTGCCCATGCACGCTCGAGAGGCACACGGCTTTTCAGCATACTTTGAATAACATGCTCGGGAATGGTTTCATCTTGCGCCGTAGCGTATCGCACGCGCTCAAGAAGCGAACGAGGTTCTTTTGTAGGAGGAGTGGCAATAACACGTTTGTTGTTTTGCTCGTATTGTTCTTTGAAAATTCTTATACCCTCACCAATATTACTAATCGAGATACCCTTTTCTTGGAGGGCCTCTTCAATATCCGCACGACTAAAACTCGCACTCTCTCCGGCCATAATGGCGTCAGAAATTTTTGCAAGCGCTTCTTTGTGCGCAAGACTTTCGTTATGAATTCGAACTTCTTCTGCATGCTCACGCGCCTCGAGTGCTCGGCCGACTTGTTTTGCCGCCCATGTATTTACAGCATATTTTGCAAATATCGCTTTATCTCCCGTACGTATTGCTCCCCGAAGCTCTTCGGGAAGTGTATCAAAATTGCGCAGCGCAAGTTCAATATTTCCTCCGATGGAGTCTTCTTTTGTATCAATAAAATTTTTTGTATACATCTCACGGTCGACTGCCGATGTTTGGTCCTGAAGAAGTTTATGCTTTGCATTTCGCTCTTCTCTCGTGAGTGTATTTTCATCATCAGAAAATTCACCAAGTTGTCGCTCAATTTTATTAATGACCTGAACACTTCCGGGGATAAATTTATCTCCAGATTTATCACCGTGGAGCGAGACAAGTGCCTTTTTCTTTTCCTTGTCTTCTAAATCAATTTTATTAATATAGTTGACTGCTTTTTTCCATTCTGCATTTTCTGCATCACCAACAGGAACTATCTCATCGAGAGGTGTCATTGGACTTGAAACATCCACAAGATTTTCTGGTGGTGAAACCTGATGTGGGATGTGCAAGGGCGAGTTCTCAGGTGACACCGACTCAGCATCGATAACTGGGGTCTTTTCATTTGTGAGTAATCCTTCGTTCATGATTATATTATATCAGAAAAATGATAGTTTGTCAAAACACCAGTTTCCTTTTTGTCAGTATAACAAAAAGGGCTATAGGGCGATACTCCAAAGGACTATTTTAGGATTCGGGTGGTGTCGACACTGGTTGACCAGGAGAAGTAATCGGTGACGAAACTCCCGGTGGTGTCCATAAGTGGGCAGGCCCTATTGGTGCCGTTGGCATTATGCCCACATCTATTATGGGAGGCGATTGGGGTGGAGGAGTATATGGGAGCTCTGGCACTGGGATTGGAACTATCGGCATCCCAACTTGTGTCGCAGGATTTTGCATCTGGGCGCGGGCAAATGCATCGGCGAATTGAGAAGCAGTTTGCGTAGGTGTGACAGGAATTGGAGGTGTGATGATGGGGCGAGGTGCAGACGGTGGAGTAGGTGGTGCGGGAGGACGCACCGCTTGTACTGCGGGTTGCTGTTTCCCTTCCGCATATCGCTTGAGGATCGCATCATCGACGGTCTTACGGTCACGTCCATATTTAAGATATGAAAGATTCTTTAGCTTATCACATATTTCAGGATGACCCGTTGGTGGTGGGAGCATTTCAAGATTAAAGGGAGACACGGGCTTTCCGTTAATAAGAATTTTTGCAAACGCATTCCTATTTTCAATTTTCATGATATCGGACGCCTTGAATATTGGAGCAAATTGCGATTCCAAGAACTGCGCATCCTCGGCACCAACACGAAAAACCACCATATTCCCGACGTTGCCAAATACGGCATCCTTTATGTCAGGACGGAGTTGTGCAATATATTGATGGGCAAGATTGAGCGAAAGTCCATATTTGCGTGCCTCAGAAAGAATCGCGGCAATCGAGGGAGTCGAAATATTCTGAAATTCATCGACATAGAGATAGAAATCAGGAAGTGGCTTTCCGAATGAATCGACACGCGACATCGCCGCCATTAAGAATTTTCCTACAATAATGAGTCCGAGGAGGTTCGCATTTATCTCGCCAAGTTTTCCTTTTGCGAGATTGACTAAAAGGATCTTCTTGTTATCCATGATGTCACGGAAATTAAATGAAGATTTCTCTTGTGCAATGATTGGGCGCATCACTTCATTTGAAATAAAGATGTCGAACTTGTTCGTAATGTACGGAATCATATTTTGCAGACCCGACTCACCGGTTGTCTTCCCTGCGATGTCGCGCCAGAATTGCACTACGATAGGATTTTTGCAACGGGAAAGTTTTAGATTGCGAAAGTTCACATCAGCCATCACACGAGGAATTTCGAGCAACGTATTTCCACTTTCCGGATCTTCCATTACGAGCAATGTTGAGTAACGAAAATACTGCTCAAATGCGGGACCCATCGACTCTGGCGAAGAAGCATAAAGGGTTTTAAAGATTGAAAGCATTTCATTCACCACAAATATCTTTTGCTCAGGATGATTGATGTCATACTCAAGCATGTTGAGTGCAAACGGTCTCGGAGTATACGTAGGGTCAAAATAAATCACATCATCAATACGTTCTGGTGGCACGGCTGCGAGTATATCCTGCACATCAGAGCCGTGCGGATCGATAAAGCACACACCGTTGCCCGCCAAAATATCCTGAACTGCCAGATTTTTGAGGAACACGGATTTTCCCGCACCGGTTTGTCCAAGTGTATAAAGATGGCGAAGGCGGTCTGCTTTTGTGAGCCTCACTTCACGTGATACTCCACGATATTTATTAATACCGATGAGTGTTCCCTCACTGGGAAGATCTGATGGTGCAGGAGCAGAAGTGGTCTTAATAGTCTTCAGCTGTGGTACATCCTTTTGTGACACCGTACCGGGAAGATGATAGAGACTTGCAAGTTCTTTTGTGTTTAAGACAACAACTTCATCTTCATTTTTTTCACGATAGGTAAATTGATGGATAACACGTTCAAGTTTTGCTTTTTCAATTCTGCTAAATTTGATTCCTCCACCCTGAGGTCGATTAAACTGGCTGAATGCTGCTTCCACGGAAGTGCGAATAGCATCTGCACGGTCATAGCTTGTTGATGAAACAATAACGCGAATATTCGCACGCACGAGCGGTGATTTTATTTTTTCCTCCATCATGGCGACCGCCTTTTGTGAAAACTCCAACTCCTTCCCATCAGGCTTTGCATCCTTTTTTTGTTCCTTCACCTGTGTATGGAAAAATTCAGTAAATGTCTTTGCAATGACACCACCCGTTGAAAGTGGGATGTTTGTTGCGCGCGCAACGGTTACCCCTTGATGAATTTGTCCCATTGCATACTTGATCTTTCCTGTCAGATTTTCCGTTTCAGGGAAAAAAATAATTTGTACCGCAGCACCCTCACCTTCACGTTCAATATTCGTAAATGAATTTAAAATTACCGTGAATGGGTCCTTGTCCCCTTCTTCCATCATCTGAATTGGATATACAAAATTGCTTATCGCTTCACCATACGAAGCAGTTGTTACCCCAAACTCATTAAAAATATTAAAATCTCCCGGATTTTCTTCAATTTTTGCCATTGGAAATGCACCCAGTATCTGCTTCAAGAAAAGATCCTTCATGTGTTCTTGTACTGAGATATAGAAAACAATATCGTTTGAAAAATTTGATAATGCGATCTCAAGCACGACTGGTCCATATTGATACAAAGATTTATCCGTACTTGGAAGCATGCCAATATAAAAACGCTCCATCGCGTTCATGACATCCTTAAAAGAAATAACCTCCGCATTATCACTACTTCCCGCAAATGGAAGAGTTATCTCGTATACGCTCATGTGTAATTCTTTCGCCAGTTCGCGCTCCTTGTCGAGTCCAGGTACAAGTGCACCACTTTTCACATACTCCACAAGCACGCGATGAAAATCCTCCTCAATGTGTGGGTTATTTTGCGACTGAGCGACCTTGACCGCATTTAATACTCCTTTCTCTGCAAGAATGCGGTACAGCTCGCGCACCTTCTCGCGATGCGGAAGAGAGCTAATATGTTCAACAACAGACTCAAACTGTGGATTCTCCATTATCATATGCTCCTCAAGTGTGGCTTGTGGAGATGATTTGGCGTATTCAATAACCTGCTCAGAAATTATTGATTCTTGTCTTACGGGGACTTGCTCCTGCCAAAGTTTGTGTTCACTATGAGTGACGCGCTCACGAAGATAGCGCAACTCTTCTTCCGGTGAAGAAAACTTTGGCAATTCAAACTGTTTCTCGGTGGGTTCCATGCTTCCCCTATTATAGAGGAAGTATTTAGAAATGGCACGCCAGATTTTTCTGCTTCTCTATAATGAGCAAGGAGAAGAACTCCATTTTTTTCAGAAGCGCGAGAAGTTACTTTCCTTCCTCATTTTCAAGCGATGCAGCGGGGATATCTTCAATTACGGTAACGAATGAAGACTCGTCTTTACCGACAATGGGAATTTTGTTACGCAAAGACTTGGGATCATCAGGATTAATCGTTTTACTCATTTGAAAAATCGTACCACTGCCCGTGTCAACATATTCTGTCTTTGTTGCTATGGTATTTGGTGTATATTTCAAACGAAATCCAAGCTCTGAGGCAATGCGCTCACGCCTTGCGATCTCCGCATCACCCTCGGGAGTCCCGGGGTGTAACCATGGACTTATTCCTCCTTCAAGGCTATTAAACTTTTCCATATCCGCAGCGTTAACATTTTTTCCTATGGTCTTATTCACGAACGAAATGACTGCCTTAACTTTTTGTTGTATAGATACGGCGAGCGGATCAGTAGCGTTGATTGAGGATAATTTGTTGAGCAATAAAATCGGATGGAGATCTTCATCATCAAGCCCGATCTTTTTTAAATATGCTCGTTCGTCCTCAGAGAATATCATTTTCCCATCCTTCTCTTCGATTTCATCCAATGATTCATGCATTTCAACAATGAACGGTGCGGCACTATCGCTGATCCCGTACTCCCATTCACCAGAGGGGTCGATGACCCGTCCGGAAAATTGTGCAGGCGGATATTTGTAGATATTATCATCGAGTAAACCCATGAGATCAGTAGACGAAGGGGGCATTGCAATATGCGGGATACCTCCATGATGCAGAATATCTTCATCCTTTTTATCCAAGTAGGTACTTCCCGTTCCTTCATTAATCGGATGCGTATGGGCTACTTCAATATCGGAAGTGTTCGATTCCATCGCTTTTTTAAGTTCTTCATCGCCTTTATCACCCAAACCAACGGCGTTTGAACTTCCGCTTCGAAATACCTCCGGAGTAAACGACGTACTATCTTCTTTATGTACAAATACTCCCACGTGTTCCGTGGGTGCGAGAATAGATTCTCGTAGTCGTGCATACGCCTCCTCATGCGTGCGAGGTATTTTTTCTTCCTCTAATGATTGTGTTATTGTGAGCGCTTCTTGCGGAAGCACTCCGTGAGACTCCGCAAACGTTGGAGCAGATGTACCAATTGCAAGCGCGGAGAGCCCAATGTGCGCCGCTTGTACAAGACGTGCACAAAATGCTCCATATAGTGTTTGCGCTTTATTTCGGAGTGCCACATCTTCTTCGATGTATGCACTCGACTTCATGACCGCAGAGACTTCTTCTTCTGAAAGTCCGAGACTCACCCCCTGCGCCATCACTCTTTCACTAAGTGGATCTGCCATTACATGCTCCATAAGCTCGACTGAAGAATCATTCATTCCCTCAATATCCGCACGCAACGCTTCTGATGCATTAATCAAATTCTCTGAATGAGAAAAAATCTCCATGGAATTTATATCCTGTGGTATGGTCTCTGTCGTCGGTAATTGCGTTGGGTCAGTTTCCATGATGAAATTGTTCGTGAATCCGTCGTCGCAATTTTTCCGCAGCCGCCTCTTCGAGCATACGTGTTGCCTCCTGTAACAATAGTCCGCGCTCCGTATTGATATACTCCAATTCGGACATAAAGAATTGGTAAGCAAGCTGGATATTTACTCCCTCCGTTATGCATTCTTCGCGAGTGACATTGTGAATGCTCATTTTATTCTATAGTTAAAATTTCAACCCCTGTTTTTGTCACCACAACCGAATGTTCAAAGTGGGCGGAGAGTGATGCGTCTTCGGTCACTACGGTATACGCATCAGGGAGAAGCATGATATTCTCACGCCCAAGCATAAACATCGGCTCAATAGCGATGACCATCCCGGGTTTAAGCAGTGGACCAGTCCCCTTTCTTCCATAATTTGGCACGTATGGTTCTTCGTGCACTGCATGTCCTACGCCATGTCCACCGAGTTCGCGTACGATACCGTAACCATGACTTTGTGCAACGCGCTCGATCGCAGCACCAATATCCCCGATGCGTGCGCCAGGACGAATCGCTTTGATTCCCTCCATAAGTCCGCGCTTCGTCTCAGTGATCAGCTCCGTCACTTCGTCGGGAACATTTCCGACTGCGACAGTAAGCGCCGAATCAGTAATCATTCCATTATGCGTAAGTCCGAGGTCAATGGAAACAATATCTCCATTTTGAATAATGCGTTCCCCGGGAATTCCGTGCACAATCTCATCATTCACCGACACACAAAGAGATGCGGGAAAGGGCACCTTCACCCCGTGAGGGGTATAGTTTAAAAATGGTGGAGTATCTCCCGTTGCACGAATAAGTTTTTCCGCAATCTCATCGAGGTGCTTCGTCGTAACTCCGGGTTTAATTTCTTTTGCAACTGCATTTAACACACGCGCAAGACGTTTTCCCGATTCACGGAGCAGTACTATTTCATCGCTTGTTTTGAATTTTGCCATTTGCGTATATTAACACACCACACTGAATTTGTGAAGTGTCAAGTAATTTCCGAGAAATACCATTTTTGAAAATAAGCTTGATGGTTATTTTGAGTGTAATGCGAGGTGCCGAGGAGCAATCTTGTTGAGTATTATTAAAATTTAACCTGGTGGTTATTTGAGGTACAGTACAAGGCGCCAAAGTCATGATATTTATGAGGCGTATAAATAATACTTTGAAGAAATTCATGACTGTAGGCAACACAGTAATGTACCCAAATTACCATCAGGAGCCGAAGACGTTACGCATGATGTCTGCATGCACTTTTTCAATGGACTGCTCCCCGTCAATTTCCACAAAATCATAATCCCTATCACGACGATAATAATTAATCGCAGGAAGTACATCTTGCTCAAACCATGCAACACGCTTTTTGATACCCACCATGGAATCATCAGCACGTGAATCCTTCTTTGCTCGCTCAAGTAAGTGTTGAATTGACCATTCTGCTGAAACTTTTAAATAGACAACAACGGGTTGTTCGCGCTTAAAAAACTTCATCGCGATATCAAGGTTTTGTGCTTCATTTAACGAACGTGGTGAACCGTCCACAATAAGATGTTCATTTCCCTTGAGATTTTTCGTAAAAATATCAGACCAAATATACATGGCAAGAAAATCCGGAGCGCGCTCTCCATTGTCGATTGCCTCACGCGCCATTTGCGATGCATACGAATCCCCCTTGATGAATTCACGGAAATACTGACCGGTCTGGAGATAAAAAATTGGTGTCTCAGAATCCTTTTTTCTCAGCTCCTCCTTGAGGAGCGACACTTGAGTACCCTTTCCCGATCCCGATGCACCAATAAATATGAATGTTTCTTTATGCATAAACGGAGTGTAGCAGATGGAAGAGAAATTTCCAAAAACATAACACCACGTCTTTGCCGAGACGTGGTGTTATGGTAATTCGACGTTATCTTTCAGTGAGCATGCACTCTGGCACGAAGCATACTACAGGTACACTTTCATGCGGGAGAACGATTGGCTATCGCAACTTTTGCTCTCAAACATCTGACGGCGAATTCATTGATATATAAGTTCCATGATGTATTTCTTCATCTTCTTGTATGTACGATGCTGTAGACATGTACATAGTTTGATGATGTCGATATGAAAGATACGCAAATACTTCCTCTCAGTACAATGTTTTCCTTATTGCACTAATATGCGTATATGCTGGAACATAGTGTGGGACCCATTAGGATGGATTTTCTCACACTACATATTATGTGCTTAATAAAAAGTACACAATATGTAGTATGCGAAAAAGTCCCATTCATTATATATGACTAATAAGGATGTCGGGATAAGAGTTATCCACAATTATTAGCACAAAAAATACCATTGACTCACCTGTATGTGCAGGTGACAATAAAAGAATCATGACACTGACCGAATTCAAATACATGAGCGATCAACTGCCGAATACCGAACGCATGCCCACGCTTTTCGTTGGGCATGGCAACCCCATGAACGCAATAGAGAAAAACCCATATGTGGAGGGCTGGAAAAAACTCGGCACTACCATTCCTCGTCCCAAAGCTATTCTCTCAATATCTGCGCACTGGCTTACTGAAGGAACACGAGTACACGTGACTGAGAAACCAAAAATAATTCATGATTTCTGGGGTTTTCCAAAAGAACTTTACGATGTTCGTTACCCCTGCTTCGGTGCACCGATCTATGCAAATGCAGCAAAAAAATTACTCGCGGGAACCGGCATCGCAGGTGATACTGACTGGGGAATCGACCATGGCACGTGGAGTGTCCTCGTCCACATGTTTCCAAATGCAGACATTCCCGTATTTCAAATGAGTATCGACATTTCACGCGGGCACCGCGCGCACTATGAACTCGGCGCAATGCTTCGCCCGTTGCGAGAAAAAGGTGTACTCATCATGGGGAGTGGTAATCTCGTACACAATCTTGGGAAAATTGCGTGGGAAAAAAATGCACAACCATTTGACTGGGCAGTCACGTTTGATCTTCAAGCGAAGGATTTGCTCAATGACCATGACCACAACGCACTCATTCACTACGAAAAACTGGGACCTAAGGCGGCACTCGCAATACCCACCCCCGATCACTACTGGCCTCTCCTTTATGCACTTGGAACACAACATAAAAATGAGGAAATCCAATTCCCTGTTGAGGGGATTTCGCATGGTTCCATCTCCATGCGCGCAGTACAAATTGGATAACGCGCATATGTTATCAACAGTAAAACTTTTTGTCATACGTTGCGACATCAAAAATCTGCTACACTGTATATACGTTTGTTTATTACGAACATAATCAGCAATCTATGGCAAAAGGAAACAATGCACAGCAGAAGAATAAAAAGAAACCCAAGAAGGTCGTAGCAAAATAATTTACATACACTATGGGACGCGGAGACCACAATATCAAGAAGGAGGTGAAGAAACCAAAAAAAGTTATCGCAAAGAAAAAATAGCAGGTTTACGCGGTTTGCACTAAAGAATCTCGCAATCATCCGCATGGAACATGAAACAAAAAACCCCGAATTTTTCGGGGTTTTGTTTTATGTGCAATATCGAATGCGCTCATGATACCGTGACCATGCTTGGCGCAATGCGCGCACTTTTTCTCCGTGCTCGTCTATCGTGTTGAGTGGTAAACCGCGCATGATCCGGTCGACATCACTTCCAACAATTCCCCTTTTTGCATCCTCAAACTCCTGCTTGAGTTCTTCAGTCGTTTTCCGTTCGAACAACGCACTCATGACTTCTCCTCACTATAAGTATGTGCCACTATTTCTTTCTCTACACTATACTTTTTTAGATAATTGTCCATTACACACAAAACAGGCACATATATGCCTGTTGTATCCACTACCCTACCGCACCTGCAATATGAACATCAACGCGCGTGAGAAGTATTTCACAGTACTCAACAACATCCGCACCAGAAAAAATCTCCTCGTTACTG
Organism: Patescibacteria group bacterium UBA6023; assembly: GCA_002429425.1. Lineage (GTDB taxonomy): Bacteria > Patescibacteriota > Minisyncoccia > Phycocordibacterales > UBA6899 > MHLP01. The sequence continues at coordinate 24,922 of DIZR01000006.1, read as the reverse complement.
ATGTATGCAAGATACCCGGCATCTTTTGCCACCGCACGAATGCGTCGCTTCGTAACAATATTTACGGGCGTAGTAACAATGCCAACGTTACGTTGCCAGGCACTGAATCCATGCCGATGCTCCGCTATGCGAATTTTTTCCTGAAAATAATTATCAACAATATCATCATGTTGAATGAAGACGTGTAGTCCCTTGCGTCCAACCAGAAATTTCTCAAAAAGTTGCTCAGTAATCTCAAGCTTCTTATCAGCCATGTGTTTTCCTTCAGTTGTGCAAAACAATGAATCTCTCAGCACCATATCATAAACATCTATTTCGTCAATACCACCATTAGTGAGATTCGTAGAGCAATAAAATTTCTAAAAAACCTAATCACACCACGCAATCCCCTTAAATACTGTACTTCTCCCCATTTCCCATTTCGCGAAGAAATTCTTACATCGCTTCATACCTCGCCATCTTAAACACTCTCGGTTCTCATGGTACTTGAAATAAAAGGCGTAATAGAGGAGCGAATGATGAAAATTGAGCTTTTATGAGCTTGACAAAAAGTATAATAGGTGCTATACTTTTTTTAGGTGATTCGCGGCATCCTGCGGTGAATCTCACTTGAACATTAAAAGGAGACTGAAATGAACTTATTTATCATTATAGCTATAATCGTCATCTTTGCGATCGTTGCATGGAAAGTCGATGAATCGCTTGGTATCTGCTTACTCAAAAGCCACGGCATATTAGCAACAATTGTACATGAGGTCACCTTCATGGCTGGCGGGGGAATAATCGTTCTATTACTTCGAAATATGCATTAGAAGTAGTACCAGAGAATCCTTCAGCTTTTATTCAGCGGCATGGATATCTATGCCGTTTTTTTATTCTCAATTTGCAATATAAATCACTCTATAATACTAACGTATCTCAATAGCAATTAAATTATACAAACTTCTCATTGCCGAGTCGCCCCAGAAAGCAAAGACTATCGGCAAATACACAGAAATAAGAAAGAGGTCACTTTTCTCATCAACGAATCTAGTATGAGGGTCGCCCTTGTACGGACTTTTCCAGGTTGGGTCTTTCAAAGCCAAGGCCAGACCTTAATCTGACGTCAAACAAAAACCACTCGAGTGAGTGGTTTTTGAAAACTTTCATAATTTGGATGCAATTCGGTTTTTTCGAGTCGAAAGTGTTTGAGGGGATGTATGAGATATACATCTCCCAAACCTTTCGACGATGAAAAAATCGAAGGGCGTAAAATTACTTTTCCTAAAAGAAGAAATATTTTCGATACAGTGCGAGGCGCCGAGGAACGATCTTCAGGGAGCTGTACGGATAGTACTGCGACTGAAGTCGCGACGATGGCAACAAAGCAATGTGCGAAAATTTACTTCTTTTTGCCGACTTTGCGGCGTGTAACGATGAATACGTTACTATATTTCTTCGGAGAACGTGTCTTCTGTCCCTTACCTGATGGCTTACCCCACTTGGTCTTCGCGCGGCGAAGTCCACGACCCATGCGACCCTCTCCACCTCCATGCGGATGGTCGACGGCATTCATGGCAGAACCACGAACGGTTGGGCGGATACCCTTCCAGCGATTACGACCTGCCTTACCCTCCTTGCGAAGCTTGTGCTGATCATTCGATACTCCACCGATTGATGCCCAGCAATTCTCGTGGACCTTGCGGATCTCTGATGACGGCATCTTTAAGTGTGCGTACCCTGCGTCATTGGCGATGATTGTAATGAAGTTCCCAGCTGAACGAGCAAGCTTTGCTCCTCCTTCCGGCTGTACTTCAACATTGTAGACCTCTGTTCCGACCGCGATGCGTTTGAGTGGAAGACGATTGCCCACTGTTGGTGCAACATTCTCTCCCGTCATCATCGTGTCACCCTTCTTCATACCCTTTGGTGCAACAACATATGCACGCTCACCATCTTTGTAGACAACGAGTGCAATGAATGCTGAACGCAATGGATCATATTGAACGGCTTCGATGCGACCCGGCACATCGCGCTTGGTGTATTTGAAGTCGATATCGCGCATTAAATTCTTATTTCCACCTCCAATGTGGCGCATCGTAATGCGACCTTGGTTGTTACGTCCACCAGACTTATTCTTCCCTTTTACGAGATTCTTTGGAATCGCTTTTGCATCACCCGAGAGAAGCTCCTTGTAGGGAGTAATAACGGTGTTTCGCAGTGATGGTGTGGTTGGTTTATATGTTTTCATATATTTGTTTTTTCAAAAAGATTTTTGTAGTGCTTTTGTGTTTGGATGAAGTTCAAGGCGAAATCGATGAGTGTCCGCGAGGTGTATGAGTTATACATCGAGCGGAACCCGCAGGTTTCAACGAAGAAATTCGCCAAACACAGAAGTACTAGACGAAATCGATCTTATCGCCCTTCTTAAGGTACACCAGCGCCTTCTTAATCGCGGTCTTCTTCACCTGCATACGACCGGTGCGGGGATTCTTCATATACTTCGGCATTCCCATGATGACGGCAATTTTTACCGGCTTCACTTTGTAGAATTTTTCAATCGCCTGACGAACAAGCATCTTGTTTGCATTACGCGCAATTTCAAATGCATAGACATTCTGTTCGGAAAGGTCTGATGCTTTCTCGGTGATGTGCGGACGCACAAGCACCATGTTGAGATCAAGTCCTCCGACTTTCTGCTTGCGAATCACTGCATCCTTCGCGATAAGAGCTTTGATGTCGTCCTTCTTGTCTGCCTTTGCTACTTTGACTGCCTTACTATCGGTCTTTACTACTGCCTTCTTAACGGTTGGCTTTTTGTTGAAAAGTGCTGCCATATTATTTCTGTTTAGACTCCATTACCTTTATGCTCTCTTCGGGATTTGCGAAAAGCACATAGCGATACGAGAGGAGGTCGACCGGATTTACCGTCCCCACTGTTCCGACTAAAACGTTGCCCATGTTCTGGAATGATTTCTTCACTGCAAGATCTGCCTTCGGAAGAATAACATAGAGTGCATTCTTACGACGCGTTGCAAGCGGTGTGAAACCTTCGATTCCTCCCCACTTCGTGAGAAATTCGCGAGCGTCTTTTGTCTTTGGTCCTTTCATTGTGATGTCTGACATGAAAATCATTTGTCCATCTGCAAACTTCTTTGAGAGCACCGTAAAGAGTGCCTTCACGCGCATCTTCTTGTTGATCTTCTGTGAGAAATCTCTCTCGTTGCGTGGTCCATGTGTAACACCTCCATGACGCCAAATCGGTGAGCGTGATGAACCATGACGTGCACGACCTGTTCCCTTCTGCGCCCAAGGCTTGCGACCACCTCCACGAACTTCTGAACGATCTTTCGTATGTGCAATAGGCTGGCGAGCATTTGCCTGCATTGCAGTCACCACCTGGTGCACAAGGTCAGCATTCCACTTCTGCGCAAATACTGCTTCGGGGAGTGTAACGGTACCTGATTTCTTTGCATCTGAGGTATATACATTGGCTTCGAGATTAATCATCTTTTTTGCCTTTACTATCTTTTCAGACTTTGGAGTTTTTACTGTTTTTGTTGTTGTCATAAGCCTATGCATTTGTCGCCTTAATTTCAATCAATGTTCCGCGACGACCCGGGATCGCTCCCGACACGAGAATTAAGTTGTTGGTGGGATCCACTGCCAAGACCTTGAGACCTTTGATAGTCACACGATCTGAGCCCATGCGTCCTGCCATGCGCGTACCTGGAACCACGCGCTGTGGGCCAGTTGCACCGATTGATCCCGGCTCACGCTCGGAATGTTTCTGACCGTGTGTGCGCGGACCACCACGAAAACCATGGCGCTTCACGACACCTTGGAAACCTTTTCCTTTTGAGGTGCCTGAAACTTCGATGTCATCACCGGCAGAAAAAGTATTGACGGTAATTTTGTCGCCTGCCTTCAAATCTTCGACGCCACCAGTTTTCGGACGGAATTCACGCATGTAGCGGAAAAATCCGAGCTCCTTGAGCGCGCCGATCTGTGGCTTGTTGATACGCTTCGGAAGCTGTGTTCCGAAACCAAACTGGACAGCTTCGTAGCCATCACGTTCTTTCGTACGTACCTCGGTCACCGTGATCGGGCCCGCAGAAAGCAGAGTTGCAGCGATACACTTCCCATCTTCTGAGAAGTATTGCGTCATCTCTTGTTTTGTTGCTAATAGAAATTTCATAACGGTATAAGGGTAATTGCCAAGGAAATAGCACTGATAGTGACATCAGAATACATTCCACGACTAATAAGTGGGCAAACTTTTAAGCATGCTCGTAATAACAACCGAAGCCCTACTTCCAATGATGGGAAGTAGTTTATCACTTCGATTTCTAAAAGAGCAGTGGGTTGAGTCCAGAATTTATTTTTGAAAAACAAATTCCGTAAAATGGTGTAATTTTGGATGCGATTCGAAGTCCTGGACCGTTTTGATATTCGAGAAGCTGTATGAGTTATACTGCTTCCGAATTCAAAACGGGAAGGACAAGCAGCGCGCCAAAATTACATCATTTTGACGTCGATGTTCACGCCGGATGGTAGTGTCATGTTCGTCAAAGACTCAATCACCTTTGGTGTCGGGTTCAAAATATCGATAAGACGTTTATGTACGCGCATTTCGAATTGCTCACGTGCATCCTTATAAATAAATGATGAACGATTGACCGTATACTTGGTGATCTGTGTTGGAAGAGGAATTGGGCCAACAAGCTTGGCATCATAGCGCAGTGCGGTATCCATGATCTGGCGCACTGATGCGTCCAAAATCTTGTACTCATATGCACGTACGCGAATGCGAAGCTTTGTAACCGTCTCCTTCGACTTTGCAGTACTCGCTTTTTTTGTTTGTTCTGTAGTCGTTGTCATGGCGTAGAATGGGGAATAATAGGATGAATAGTCGTGTTTATGCAACAACCTTTGTTACAACTCCGGCACCAACAGTGCGGCCTCCTTCGCGGATAGCAAAACGCATCTGTGCCTCCATTGCAACCGGTGCAATAAGTTTCACTTTGAATGTTACCGTATCACCTGGCATAACCATCTCAACTCCCTCTGCGAGGGTAACCTCACCAGTTACGTCCGTTGTGCGGATATAAAACTGTGGTTTGTAACCTGAGAAAAATGGTGTGTGACGTCCTCCTTCTTCCTTTGAAAGAATATATACTTCTGCCTCAAAGTCTGTGTGTGGGGTAACTGAACCAACTGCCGCCAACACCTGACCGCGCGTAACATCTTCTTTTTTGATACCACGAATAAGGATACCCGCGTTATCGCCAGCCTGTCCTTCTGCGAGGGACTTGTTAAACATTTCAATACCAGTGATTGTCGTCTTTGCAGTCTTTGTGAGACCAACAATTTCAATTTCCTGTCCAACTTTACAAACTCCACGCTCAATACGACCAGTGACTACCGTACCGCGTCCCTCAATCGAAAAGACGTCCTCAACGGGCATAAGAAATGGCTTGTCGAGTTCACGTACAGGAACAGGAATATATTCATCAAGCGCCTTTGCGAGCTCGAGCACTTTTTGTGCCCAAGGATCCTCGAGACTTGTTGATTCAAGTGCCTTAAGTGCTGAACCACGAACGACTGGGCAATTTGCTCCGTCAAATCCCTGCTTCGTAAGGAGCTCACGAACTTCTTCTTCAACGAGCTCAACCAAGTCCTGATCATCAACCATGTCTACCTTATTGAGGAAAACAATGATCTTTGGTACACCAACCTGCTTTGCAAGAAGAACGTGTTCACGGGTCTGTGGCATCACACCGTCTGTTGCTGCAACCACAATAATCGCACCGTCCATCTGAGCGGCACCGGTAATCATGTTCTTAATATAGTCTGCATGTCCTGGCGCATCGATGTGTGCATAGTGACGACTTGCAGTCGAATACTCATTGTGAGAAAGAGCGATAGTGATACCACGTGCCTTCTCCTCGGGAGCCGAGTCGATTTCATTAATACCCTTCATCTTCACTTCCTGTCCATCCATGTGGAGCACGTGTAAGATCGCAGCGGTGAGTGTCGTCTTTCCATGGTCAACGTGACCAATGGTACCAACGTTCACATGCGGTTTCGAACGATCAAAAGCTTCTGCCATATGTGTTTTGATTAAACAAATAATAATAAATCCTTT
>DIZR01000006.1:15329-18695 GCA_002429425.1 Patescibacteria group bacterium UBA6023 | reverse complement strand
TTACACGTGCATTTCGAGTGTTTTCCTTCTATTTGCCTCGCGAACGAATCCAAATAAAAAACGCATAATCTGCAACGTCTGCACAGGATACCAGATATAACTCCCACGTCAATGTTTTCCGCATTTTCCAGCACCACCATATCCACAGTTAATCCCCAGACTTCTCCCCATTCCAAGGGTAGTCCTTGGAATGGGGTTTACTGTATCCCCTCAAGTATCACTCTCGCCTCCTCTGCGCGGGCTTGTGCGGTTGCCTTTGCTGCAGGGGGGAGAGAGGTGAAACTATTGCGGGTGTTGGTGTGTGCGATGTCTGCTTGAAGCAATTCTTCATTGGGGTATGCGGATGTAAATGCATTCACCCTTGGGTCTTTGTCGGCGAGTGCTTTCAGTTTTGCGTTGGTGAGAGTGGGGTCAGTGGACAAAAATTACTTGCGTTGGGATGGGCGTTTAGTGTGTATGAGTTATCCGTTGCGCGATAACGAGTGGCAAGAAGATTTGTGTATATTTCGTGAGACATTAAAAATTTATTTTTCGATGAGATACGAAGCGCGATAACGTGAAACAAGGAGTCAATGTCGAGTAATGCTCAAGATGTTCCAGGCAACTAAACTGGGATGTAATGTGAGCATTATACCCAAACTAAAATTTATTTTGAAATGTACCACAAGGGTACTTCCAATTTCTCATCTCTTCGCTCAAGAAATTTAGGTCGCATACGAGGCGTGGAATAAAAATAATAACCAGTTGTACTGAGTAGTACTACTGGCTGTTATTTTTAAAACTTAAATTTTTAATGAGTTGCAAGGCGCGATAACGTTAAACAAGGAGTCAATCTTGAGTAAAGTTCAAAACACGTTAAACGTCTTAATTTGGATGCAATTCGAAGTTATTTTTACCGTAGTGTCGCGAGGGCTGTATGAGTGATACTGCCCCGCGACCGAGAACAAAAATAACAGGGGTATGCTCAAATGATATTGAACAAAGAGTCAATGTCGAGTGAAGTTCGAGGTGCAGAGAAGCAATATCCGCGAGATGTATGAGTGATACTTCGAGTGGATTTGCGACGAATGCAACGAAGAAATTTACCGACAGTGGCACTTTGTTTAATATTCGCGCATTGAAAGCTGCGCATCAAGCTTCTTGATCAAATCCATCACCACTGACACCACGATAAGGAGTGCAGTACCACCGATCGCAAACGACTGATTACCCGTTATCGTCTGCATCGCAAGTGGAACGACGGCAACCGAAGCAAGGAAGAGTGCGCCGACAAAGGTTGTGCGCGTAAGAATGTTTGAAATATGTTCTGCGGTTGCAATTCCGGGACGAACACCGGGAATAAACGCACCGGACTTCTGAAGATTTGTTGCGACTGCCTCTGGATCAAAGGTTACTGCGGTATAGAAGAATGTGAACAGGAAGACAAGTACGAAGTAGCTAATTGCATATATCCATCCTCCCGATGTGAAGACAACCTTCAAGAAGTCTCCAACGTGCTGTGCGGCAGGATAATTGGTAAGTCCGGAAAGAAATCCAGCGAACAACTGAGGGAAGAGTAAAATTGAAAGTGCAAAGATGATCGGAATAACTCCTGCTTGATTCACGCGGAGAGGAAGATACGTTGAAACACCACCATACATCTTTCCCCCACGCACACGCTTTGCATACGTGATGGGCACCGGACGTTCTGCTTCACTCATTACAATGACCCCTGCAATAATCGCGATCGATGCTGCAAGGAATGCGAGATAAAGCGGAATATCTGATGGGTTGTATGAAATTAATGTATGAGATACGGCACTCGGGATACGAGAAACGATACCGGCAAAAATGAGAATGGATATTCCATTACCAATACCAAACTCTGAGATAAGTTCACCAAGCCACATAAGGAAGAGTGAACCCGCGGTGACAATCATCACATTCACGAATATTTCAAACTGATTCAGCTCTCCAAGTACACCCTGACGAGAGAGTAATATCAAAAGTCCATAGCCCTGGAGTATCGCAAGTGGAACAGTGAGTAATCGTGAGTATTGAGTGAATTTCTTTCGGCCAATCTCTCCCTCCTCATGGTACATGGCCTTCAGTTTTGGAGACATCATGGTAAGTAATTGCATAATGATCGATCCGGTAATATACGGACCAACACCAAGCATCACAATCGAAAGATTTGATAATCCTGAACCGGAGAACACATTCAATAATCCAAGAAACTGATTATTTGCAAAGAATTTGTGAAGTTCAGCGATATTTACGCCCGGAATTGGAACTGCTGCGGCAATACGAAATACCACGAGCGCGCCAATAATAAACATTAGCCGTCGACGCAATAAAGGGTCCGAAATTATTAACTGTATTTTGTGGAAAAAATTATTCATATCGAATGTGAGCATTCACGAAACTATTATTCTACGGTACCCCCTGCAGACTCGATGTGTCTTTTTGCCGTTGCGGAAAAAAGACATCCCGTAACAGTGACCTTCTTCGTCAATTTTCCTGTCGAGAGAATCTTGACCTTTGGCATCTTTCCTCCAACCTTCGTCACAAGCTTCTTTGCAAGAAGTGTTGCGGGGTTTACTGCATCACCAGCAGAAAATGTCTTTTCAATAAGATCGAGATTCACTGGCTGTGGCTTTACTTCAAATGATTGATTCTTGTATCCACGAAGCTTTGGAAACTTTTTAATAGTATCACGAAGCATTGGACGAATACGATGACCTGCACGTGCCTTCTGCCCTTTCGTACCACGACCCGCAGTCTTTCCACGCTTTCCACCGCGTGCGACACGCTTATCGTCTTTGTTCTTATGAACGCGTTTTAATTGATTGAGTTGCATATGCCTATTGTCGCTTATTTGGTAGTTGTAACTTCTGTGTGTTTACGTACGCGCGGCTTCAATTGACCCAGTGCCTTGATCGTTGCACGTGCCATATTGAGTTTATTCTTTGAACCACTGCGAATTTTTGCTGAGACATCAGTAATACCCGCAAGCTCAAGCAAGTTACGTACCGCTGAACCCGCAACGAGTCCGCGCGTTGGTGCCGGCATGATTTCGACGACCGCACTTGACTCCTTCGCACTCACTTCATGCGCAATAGAATTTGTTTTTGTGAGCTTGATGGTAATCATGTGCTTCTTTGCATCACGAGCAGCCTTATCCATCGCAAGAGAAATATCTCCAGCCTTGCCAGTGCCCACTCCCACCTTACCCTTGCGATCACCAATAATCATTGCCACAGAAAATGCGAAACGGCGTCCTCCCGCGACCACACGGGCAACACGACGTACATCGATTGCCTTCTGATCATACTCCGGCTTTGGGCGATCTGCGCGCCCACCAGGGCGAGCACCGCCACGGCGATC
>DIZR01000006.1:14765-15221 GCA_002429425.1 Patescibacteria group bacterium UBA6023 | reverse complement strand
GATTGTTTTTTGTTTTCTTCCATAGTAGTTCGAAAAATTAAAATACGAGTCCTGCGGCGCGTGCTGCGTCAGCAAGTGCCTTTACGCGCCCCGCATAAAGGAATCCTCCACGATCAAAAACGACCTTTGTGATCTTCTTCTCTTTTGCCTTCTCCGCAATATCCTTACCAACCAACTGTGCGTGCTCGACCTTCGTGCCTTTGGTGTTCTTTGTATCAGAAGATGAAATGATGGTAACTGACTTTTCGTCATCGATAAGTTGTGCGGAAATATGACGAGCGGAGCGGAATATAGCAAGACGAGGTACGGCACCTGTTCCTGAAATTTTTGCGCGAATACGATTGTGACGTCGCATGCGATGATAATTTTTGAGTTCTGTTTTTTTCATATATTTATGCGGTCTTCTTACCCTGCTTACGGCGTACGACCTCGTCTGAGTAACGAATACCCTTACCC
>DIZR01000006.1:10723-14747 GCA_002429425.1 Patescibacteria group bacterium UBA6023 | reverse complement strand
CCCTTGTATGGCTCTGGTACCTTCCATGAACGAACAGTAGCGGCAAACTGGCCGACTACCTCCTTATCAATTCCAGAAATTGTGATTGAACCTTTCTCTGTGACCACAGTAAGACCTGCTGGTGCTTCGAGTGTAACAGGATGTGAGAAACCAAGAGCGAGATTGAGGGTCTGACCCTTCACATCAGCCTTGAATCCAACACCTTCGATCAAAAGCTTCTTAACGAAAAGTGTGTTCACCCCTGCGACCATATTCTTTACATGTGCAACGACCGTTCCAAGGAGTGGCTTGTCGTCACGATGAGTACTTACGAGTGTGGCATGGGCCTCACTTCCTTCGACTTTCAATTCAACAGCTGCAGGAAAAACGCGTGAGAGTGTGCCGAGTGGGCCCTTCACGGTTACTTTGGTTCCTTCGAGAGTGATTGTCGTCTTCTCGGGGATTATTATTGGTTTTTTTGCTAGACGGGACATATGTATATGAATTACCAGACTTTTCCAATAATTTCTCCTCCAACATGTTCCTTGCGGGCATCTTCTCCTGTGAGAATTCCTTTCGGGGTTGAAAGAATCATGATGCCGTGACCCTGGTTGACCGGACGCAGTTCCTTGGCACCAACATACATTCGGCGTGATGGACGAGAAACTCGTTCCATTCCGCGAACATGTGGGATAATTTTTGCACCTGCATAAAGAGGTACGTCGTACACAACTCCAACTTCAATAACACGCTCAGTGTGGCGCACCTTGAGTACCTTTTTTGTCACTGATGCGAGATATCCCTCCTTCATAAGCACGTTTGCAATGCGCAATTTCATGCTTGAATATGGAAGATATACTACCTTTTTTCCTGCTGCACCACCATTCCTGATGCGCATGAACATATCTGCGATGGGATCGGTGATTACCATGATGATTTCTTTATACCGGGGATTTTACCCTCGTTTGCTAATTCACGAAAACAGATACGACAAAGATCGAAGTCGCGCATGTACCCACGTTTGCGGCCACACTTAAAACAACGATTTACCGCTCTACCAGGAAATTTTGGATTGAGCTGGCGTGCTATTGTTGACTTTTTTGCCATAGATAAATAATAGATAATATAAGTCTCAACAGGCCAATATGACCAGTTGTTATGACTAGTGCATTTCTTCAATATCACACCGATGTTCTTCTTACACTCAATGTCTACCTATATAGGAGGACTTGAGGATGAAAAGGAGATGGGCGGATCAAAAGAAACGTGTCTGGATACTACCAAATGACAGGATGAGTGTCAATTTTAAACATTTTGCATAATGAAGCCCAAAGTTCACTCCCATCCCAATTCCTCTGCAAATATCTTTTATAGGACTTATTTCCCCCAGCTCTATGTGCTAAATATCATCAAAAATTTTGCGTTCTTTTGCAACATCATGGAGGAACTCCATGAGTATCGCCATGATAGGCACCGCAAGAATGATACCAAGAAAACCAGCCATCTTTGCACCAACAACCAATGCGATAATAACAAGCACGGGAGGAATCCCTACAATTTTTCTCACAACCTCAGGATAGATAACATGACTCTCAATCTGTTGAATGACAAAATAAATTCCCATCACAATAAGTCCTGCTTTGAGCCCCGGGGCAACTGCAAGTGCGTGTGCAAGTGGGTTGATACCATTGATAAATGCCAATGATACACCGGGAATCGCAGAGAGAATTGGACCAAAAACCGGAATAATCTCAAACATCATTGCAATAACCGCAAGAAAAAGTGCGGACGGGATACCCAGTATCGTCATAATAAGATAGACGAGTACGCCGACAACAATTCCCAACATGAGTTGCCCTTGTGCCCACAATCCGATCTTTGCCTGAGAACGTTTCCATAGATCAACAACATAACTCCGTGATTTCACCGGTGAAATCAGTCGCAAGAAATTTTCGATTCCACGCTCTTGTGAGGAAAGATAGAACGACAACACCACGATGAGCACGAATGAGAGTACACCCCCAAAGAACATACTCGCTGACTTTAGTGCTCCGCCACTTTCAAGACCTTTCTTAAACATATCAAGGAGATTCGCACTTTCCAAAAATCCTTTTTGTAATTCGTTGACCTGCGGTGCGATTGCATTTGTTGCAACATTTGGTACTACCGCATTTGAGACGGGTGCAATAAAGCTATTAATATCAAATGCTCCAGGGAGCATTCGGATGAGTTGACTCACATCAGCGATAATTGCAGGAACAAAAAAATACACCATTCCAATAATCGACAACATACCAAAACCATATACCAACACAAGCGCGAGAAGTCTTGGAATAGTTTTTTTCACTACGGGAACTTTGTGCTTCGCAAGAAAGTACACTGCGGGCTCAACCGCTGATGCGAGCACAATTGCCGTAAGCACAATAAGAATAATATCGCGCAAAAACCACAATAAGGCAAAGCCCACAATAACAAGGAGTGTGCGCACTATTGTCCCCGTGGTGACGTGGACAAAGGAAATATTGTTGTCATTATGTTTCACTTGCTCATCATAGCATCAGCCTGGGCGGGACTCAAATAAGTGGAGATTAAAATTTAAGTATTTTTTTGAATTCTTTATCATCCTTCCAAGGTCCAATGAGTGCAAGATTCAGGTGTTCGGTGGTAAATATCTCATTCGCAACACGTTGAATGTCTTTTGCGGTAACTTTATTCATGCGAAGTACCAATTCTTCCGGTGTCGCAAGTTTCTTTTTTAATATCTCCTGGAAACCAAAAAATTCCGCGATCTCATCTGAGGACTCAATTCCGAGCATCAGCCTCCCCGCCATCATATCTTTTACTTTTTTCAGTTCCTCTGTAGGCACAAGATCAGTCTTTAGCCGCCTTAATTCAATAAGGATGGCACGTACCGCCTCGAGTGCGCGCTCGTTCACAACCCCCGCAGACGCAGTAAACATCCCGTGATCAGTAAACGAATCATTTGTCGCACGAACATAATATCCAAGGCCCATTTCCGTGCGTACCTTTTGAAAAAGACGGGAGCTCATTCCCCCACCCAAAACAGCGGCCATCACCGTAAGGATCGAATATGACTTGTGCGTAAGCGGGTAACTGCGCACTCCAACGATAATGTGTGTTTGGTCTGATTCTTTATATTTTACCAGTAATCCGGGCTTCGTTTGAGTATCATCAGTGGTACGTTTCGGATATTTTTTCGCTTTTTTGAGCGGTGCAAAATATTTCTTGATGAGCGACTCTGCGTTTTTTGCATTAAATTTCCCGGCAATGACCACCGTAGTCGCACTCGGAACATAGTGCATCGCACGATATGCGAGGAAATCTTTTCGTGTAAACGTCGTAACTAATTCTTTTGGTCCCGCAATCTCCCACCCTGCAGGCTGGTCACCATACACAAGTTTCATAAAAAGGTCTGCAACTTTACGCATTGGCATATCTTCATACATATCAATCTCACCAACGATAGCGCCTCTCTCTTGTTCAATATCTTCTTCCTTGAACAACGAATTGCAATACACATCAGCAATGAGATCGAGCGCTTGCGGGAGGTGGTCTGCGGCAACCTTCGCAAAATAGCCCGTATATTCATGACCCGTAAAAGCATTGTATTCCGCACCCATACTATCGAGTTCGCGACTGACGATAAGTTGGCTTCCGCGATTAGTTGTGCCCTTAAAGCACATGTGCTCAAGAAAGTGCGAGATACCATTTTTGTCTTTTGTCTCGTACTTTGATCCTGTCTCGACTAACACCAGCACGGTTGCGGTGCGTTGTTCACTCATGGGAACAAAAAGTAATTTCATTCCATTCGCAAGTTTTTTTGTTGTCGGTTTTTTCATGTTGAGAGTATAACATGAGATTACTTTTTGGAATTACATAAAAAATAGCTCAAGTTACTGAGCCATTTTAAGGGAGCGTACACTGATTAATAAACAAGCGGCGATCGTTCACAAGCACTTGATAGAACTCCTGCACTTCTGTAAATGTCTTATGTTGAAGGTCAATATATACCTCCAGATATTCA
>DIZR01000006.1:7407-10649 GCA_002429425.1 Patescibacteria group bacterium UBA6023 | reverse complement strand
ATATATACCTCCAGATATTCACCAATAGTGACGGGAACTAAGGCGTTTTCTAAAGATGCAACATGGCGCACGTATCCTCGTTCATCTTTTCTCCAATATCCATCAAATAGCGCCGAAATTTTCAAGCCAAGTTCAATACGTGGAATAACCGTATGATATGTCCGTTGATTAAGGGGTCCAAAATAAACAGCAGCCTTCACCTCAACACGGAGTGGTAGTCCCGGCTGCAACATCGCAAATAAAAGTCTTTGCACGACGCCAGTATCCACAACAGAACTCCTCAAAAATTATCTCCCGCAAGCTTAACGTTTCTCATTCAGTGTGTCAAAAAAATAACTCAAATGAATAGAGATCAAACGTTACTGCTTCTTATTTGATAACACTCTTTATGTGATTTTTCAAGTCGCTGATTGCGATACGTACCTGTGTGCCGTTGTCACGATTACGGACGGTGACCGTATCAAGGAGTTCAGTATTTTCACCAAGTGTGTCAAAATCAATAGTTACGCACCATGGTGTACCAATCTCATCTTGACGGCGATAACGCTTCCCGACATTTCCATTATCATCAAACATCACTCGTCCAAATTCACCTTTGAGCACAACGTATACTTCTCGAGCCTTTGCAACAAGTTCAGGTTTATTTTTGAGTAATGGAAATACTGCCACAATCACTGGCGCCATCCGAGGTTTGAATTTTAAATAGACACGCTTTTCTCCAGCCATCTCGTCTTCCGTATATGCTTCCGAAAGAATTGCAAGCATGGTACGTCCGAGACCAAAGGATGGCTCGATAACATGAGGCAAGAATTTCTCTTTTGTCTCCTCATCAAAATACTCAAGGTTTACTTTGCTCCCATCCTGATGACTCTTCAAATCAAAATCCCCTCGATATGCAAGACCGTAGAGTTCTTTACGTCCAAATGGGAAATCATACTCAAGATCGATCGTCCGCTTCGAGTAATGAGCGCGATCCGCTACTGCAATTTCAAGCTCATGAACTTTCTCTTTATCAAGTCCAATCGCTTCAATAAATCTCCATATTTGTGTGCGCCACTGTTCAAATTGCACCTCCCAATCTGTTGGTCGAATAAAGTATTCAATCTCCATCTGCTCAAGTTCACGGACACGAAAAATAAAATCCCGTGGCGCAATCTCGTTCCTGAATGCTTTTCCTATTTGTGCAAGCCCAAATGGAAGCTTTGGGTGAAATGAATCAAGAATGTTTTTGTAATTTACAAACATTCCACCGGCAGTTTCCGGACGAAGATAGATCTCACTTGCATCATGTTCAGTGGCACCGATATTTGTTGCAAACATCATATTAAATTGACGTACCTCACCAAGGGGGTTTTTATCCGGACTCCTGATACCGAGCTTTTGTATCGCATCGTTCATCTGGACCAAGGTCATTCCTTTTGTGTCAATTTCCGCTTCCTCAAGGAGATGGTCGGCACGATAGCGCTTCTTCGTCTTTAAATCTTCAACCAGTGGATCAGCAAATCCTCCCACGTGTCCCGATGCGACCCACGCGCGTGGATTCATAAGTATTGCTGCATCAATGCCATACATGTCCTCACGATCATCGACAAACATCTTCCACCACATATTGGTGATGTTATTTTTGAGCGCAACACCAAACGGGCCATAGTCCCATGTACCCGCAAGTCCTCCGTAGATCTCGGATCCTTGATAAATAAAGCCGCGACGCTTTGCGAGCGCAACAATCGCTTCCATTTTTTCATTCACATGATTTTTTACCTGCATTTTTTTCTGCGCATTTTCTTCAAGCATGATTCTTCCCATGCTACATGAACAAACACTACTCGACAACGTCCCCTGAAGTGAGTGGTGCCTTTGGGTCAGTGGTGAGATTTGTTGTAACGTCTTTTACTTCTTTTGAAATTTCGAGATTGGTGAATGAATCAATAGCGGTAAATAATAGATTGGAGATTAGGGTTGGGGAGGTCTTCACTTGTGAGAGACTTGGCAAGAGCACGACCTGAAAAGCCACCTCTCGTGGGGGTTTGCCGATACCCGTTCCCGCAGAAATATCACCTGGTGACCATACTACTTCATTGGTAATTTTATTAAATACTAATTGTTCTTTTGATGGTGATACGGAGCCATACCACTTTACGTATGAAGGGAGAATACCACTCACTCGCGCGCCAGTAATATTGTTGGATGTATTCACGATTGACCAAATGATTGTATATGTTGTTTCTTGCTCAACTTTCGGTGGAATAGGTCCACTATTTACAAATGGGCCACTGAAATAAACTCCACGTGCGACAAATTGTGCTTCTGAGGAAATACGTACATTTTGCGTCATCACTGTTTTTATTTCTTCAGGTACATTCGCATCAGACAATCGCTTTCCACGCACTGTCACCTCGGCGGTAATAATGGGGTTTATAAGTATTTGATTCCCCGTTACTGACGGAAGTGGACTAAAAGAGAATCTCACTTCACCGCTCTTTCCCGATTCGAGTACGGAAAGTGCTGCATCACCTCGTTCATCCCAGAAGATCGTATCATCGATAGATCGATAAAATCCACCGGAACCGGCAGAGACCGATGTGCGATCGAGTGCTACTCCATGAAGTTTTACTTCGATCTGCGCATTCGTGATTCTCGTAGAAAGATTATTCTGCCATTGAATAACCCCTTCAATGCGTTGGCCAAACATCGCAGTCGCTTCTCCCGCAGGCTTTCCATTGATAGCGAGCCCAATGCCGATAAATGGACGCTTCACAACAATTTCCGAAATAACCTTGCTATAAAAAGTTGAAATGTCTCGCTCAGTCTTATCACTCCCCACTCCGACCGATGTATGAAACACTTTTTGTTGAGTATCTTCTCCTGCAAGAATTCCATGAATAACAACGCCAAATTTTCCCGCGGGATCGAGTGTTCCTACACGCCAAACATTATTTCCAAATGTTGGCTTTGGGTCCGCGTCGGTAAAAGTAAATCCCTGTGGATATTCAACTTTTACAAACACATCACGAAGCGGGATGACAGTATTCGATACTGCACTAATAGTAATATCTAATTGCTGCCCGGCATTTACTTCCTTGAGCGTATTCACTAGGAGATTCACCGGAGCGGCCAACATTCGCACTGAGCGATCACTCTCTTTTACGAATACGGAGTTGATTCCATTAAAGCGATACTCAAGTAATGCACGGATATTTTTTTCTTCATTTTCCTCTCCGAGGAACACGGCCTTCGTGCGA
>DIZR01000006.1:7093-7383 GCA_002429425.1 Patescibacteria group bacterium UBA6023 | reverse complement strand
GTGCGATACTCTACCGACTCTCCTGGGGCAATATTCCCAAGCACTTTTTTTTCATCATTTAAATCCTTATTGGGATTATCACCAACACGGGTCCCCGTAGGATAGAGGAGGGAAAGATTGGCATATTCAAGTCCAACGCGATTTTGATTCTCGATGTGTATCACGAGTTCTGCGGGGACTCCGGGCGTTATACCTACTGGTGTCTCGAATGTGATAAGAATATTTTTATCAGATGGTTTGCCAAGCGGATCAAAATATTGGTACAAAATATACGCACCAGAAGCAAATGC
>DIZR01000006.1:6680-6959 GCA_002429425.1 Patescibacteria group bacterium UBA6023 | reverse complement strand
ACCGCAAGCACGACGATAGACTTCAACGCGTACATCGTCCACGGTTTTTGTTTTCGTATTTTTCGCTCAGAAATAATTTGCGTATCTTTCCAATCAGTATCAACGTCTACGTTTGATGGGGAGAGCTCAGCATACCCTTCCTGAATTTCTTCTTCGCCAGGTTTATAAAGATTGCGTTTAAGTCGCTCAACCCGACTTTTTTCATATTCAGTATCCATGCTTTTTTCATTATATCATGTGTAGAAAGAGACGCACGGGAAATCCTACGCATTACTACAA
>DIZR01000006.1:5881-6604 GCA_002429425.1 Patescibacteria group bacterium UBA6023 | reverse complement strand
TGCGTCGAACGGAGTGCGTGATTTACCTCCACAATAATGCGACTACGCAATGGGCGTATGTTCGCAAGATTTTCCGGAGAAAGCAGTACGCCTTCAAAAATAGGAAAAAACATTTTTTGTTCACCCCAATAACCAAGTGCATTCAGTAGTCGCACAACAAGCAGCAACTCTGCGTCTTTCAGGGATTCACGGTCAGAAAGTGTCGCGAGCAAATTAAATCCACCAAGCAGATCATCAAACAATGTTTCGTGACGTTCCTCTCCTTGTATGAGGCGTCGTGCAAGCTGTATGTGCTGCGCGGCAACGCGACGCCGTGCACCATGACCCCAAAGTTCATGAAACGATGAAATAGGAGTCGCGGAAATAAGTTTCCAACCGTATCGTCCCTGAATAAGATCAACATGTGCATGAGAAAAAAGTTGGAGTGCGTAGCGCAGACGTGAACGTCCTTCACGAATACTCTTCGCATGAGCAACGACAAGTCCGAGTTCTCGCGTGTAGCAATAGAGCAATCGGTCCCCCTCACCGGAAGGGAGCGAACCAAGGATGAGAGCTTCAGCGTGATAGATGTGATGCGCCATGTATTTAGTATATCACCCCAA
Organism: Patescibacteria group bacterium UBA6023; assembly: GCA_002429425.1. Lineage (GTDB taxonomy): Bacteria > Patescibacteriota > Minisyncoccia > Phycocordibacterales > UBA6899 > MHLP01. The sequence goes on along the minus strand of DIZR01000006.1, from coordinate 6,002 downwards.
TTAATTTTTTCTGTTCCCAGAAGTTTTCAAGGTGAGTCCTCAGTCTGCCTGCGCAGCCAGGTGAGAGATCTCGCCTTGGAAACTTGCTCGAGGAACAGTATTTCTCATGATCACTTTTAAG
>DIZR01000006.1:0-5824 GCA_002429425.1 Patescibacteria group bacterium UBA6023 | reverse complement strand
ATTTCTCATGATCACTTTTAAGTGTTATGGTTTCTTCTCACTCCGTAAAGTTTATATCGTCCATACTCCTCGAGAGACCCAGATAAATTTCTGCTGAAATTTTCTTCTGCTCGCGCCGCCGCGCTGCGCAAGTCTCTCTTAGAGTAGGACGATCGTGGGGTGAAATGCCCACAAAATAATAATTGGTACACGTATTTAAACCTTCCCACGAATTATATTTTGTTTGTGTCCGGAAGAAAATGACTAGGTCTTTTCGTATTCGAAAAGCGTTATCTCTGGATTAGGAAGCCCTCCGCAGGAGAAGGCGACCACACAAACAAGGGGTGATTCGTGAAAACAACTCACGGAGTAGAGAGTGACCACACGCATCCCCACATCGCGAAGCGGGAAATTAGATCTTTTTTAACAGTAGTTCACTTCCCTCGAGAAATTGCCCGGCACCGACAGTTGCCATGAGCTCATCGTGATACTTTTCGAGGAGTACCATTTTCTCCTTGGGCACAGTGAGTACGATACGATCTGCGGGATTAAGCCCTGCCTTTTTGCGCATATCCTGAATAGCACGGATAAAGTCGCGGAGCTCCCCTTCTTCTTTTAATTCAGGGGTAATGGTGGTGTCGAGTTCGATCACATCAACATCCGCAGAACCTTCTACGACTTTCACATTCACCTCATCGGCAATAATATTTGTTAGTTCATCATTTTTCAGCAATTTCAAATTTCCAGCTATTTTAAGTGTCGCGAGTGGCTGGCGGACTTTGATACCTGCTTTTGCGCGCGCTTCAAGTGCAAGTGAAACAATACGACGAACCCCTTCCATCTCTTCGAGCACCGTATGCGGAGAGATACCCATCGCAGGCCATATTTCGAGATGGACGCTTTCTTTTTTCTCTTCAATATTGAGTCGTTGATACAGATCTTCCGCAAGGAACGGCATGAATGGGGCAAGAAGTTTACTTACCTGAAGCAATATCCAACCCGTTGTCTCGATTGCCGCATTGCGCTCATCCATGTTGATTGATTTGAATTTATCGCGTGAGCGGCGTAAGTACCACGTCGAAAGATCATCGAGAAATGGCATAATCAGGCGGGTCGCCTTATCGAGCTCATGTGTATCAAGGTGATGCGTCACTTCTGCGTGTGTCTCCTGCCAACGCGCGACGATCCATTTATCAAGCACGGCAGTCCGTTCGCCAATATTTCGCGGGATAGGATTCGAACCTGCATACATTTCATAAAAAGCGCGAACATTATCAAGACGCATCGTAATTTTCTTGAATACCTCATCAACACCGAGCATCGAGAAACGGAGGTCTTCACCACGCACCACGGGTGAATTCAGCATATAAAACCGCAAAGCATCGGCACCATACTTCGCTGCAACCTCCATCGGATCTGGATAATTTTTGAGCTTTTTTGACATCTTCTGTCCATCCTCTGCGAGAATAAGTCCCGTCGTAATGACGCTCCTGTATGCAGCGCGATCAAAAAGCCCCACGGAAAGAATGAGCATCGTATAGAACCATCCGCGCGTCTGGTCCACCGCTTCCGCGATGAAGTCGGCGGGGAAATTTTTCACAAAACGTTTTCCATCCGGAGTCGTTTCATCTCCCATGTAGTGAAATTGCGCAAACGGCATCGAACCCGACTCAAACCAACAATCAAAAACGTCGGGGATACGGCTCATCATACCGAGCTCGCACGAACAATGATAACTCACCTGATCGATGAATGGGCGATGATAATCAAGTTCATATTTATGATTATGCGGAATATTTACAAATGAAAACTCGCGCGCTTCCGCATTGTCAATATAGTCATCACCCGCTTCGTTGCGTATCCATGATGCTTCTTCGTTCGTCGCACCACGTGCGACCGCCTCCATCATCCACGAGCCATATTCATGGGTCACAAAAAGAATATTTTTCCCATGATATTTCTGATCTATCTCGTAGAGAAATTCCGCAATGCGTGTTTTCATCTGCTCAAGATTCTCACCCCCGGGACTTGGCTTCGTAAATTTTTCAAGCGTGCTCGTAAAATAGGTACGATATTTTTCGATTGATTGTCCATTAAAATCCCCTGTATTTACTTCGGCAATGCGTGCGTCATAAATAATTTGCTCAACAGGAAGTCCAAGTGTTTCTGCGACTATCTGTGCGGTTTCTTTTGTACGCAATAATGGGGACGCAATAATCAGATCAATTCCCACACTCTTCAATTTCGTTGCGGTTGTGCCCACTTGTGCGCGACCTTTTTCCGTTAAATGGATCGCATCATCGACTTTATAACTAATAATATTCTGTAAATTTGAATCCGATTCGCCGTGACGCATAATACGATATGTATTTGTACTGCCAATTTTTGTGCGCAAGTCTGCAAGTGAGCCCATCGCCTCGACATTCGCACATTTATTACATTTCCAAATCGGGAGTGGTGCACCCCAATAGCGGCTACGGGAAATCGCCCAATCGCGCGCACCTTCGAGCCATTTGCCGAATCGTCCATCGCGCGTATTTTCCGGTATCCAATTTATCTCTTTGTTTTCCTCGATAAGGCGAGGCTTGAGCGCGGTCACGTTCACAAACCATGATGATGCGGAGTAATTGATGAGTGGCCAATCGCATCGCCAGCAATGCGGATATGAGTGCACGAGGTTTTCCTTTGCAAAAAAAGTTCCCTTCTCCTGAAGATACTTGAGTATCGCAATATCGGTTGCAAGTCGCTCTTTATCGTTATCAGACTTTGGTTTCACATACATTCCTCCGAATCCGGCTACCTCATCTTTTATTTTGCCGTTCATGCCGACATGCTGAATGAACGGAAGCTTTTCTTTTTTTCCAAGAGCCATGTCATCCTCACCGAATGCGGGCGCGATGTGGACGATACCCGTACCACTTTCCGTGGTCACAAAATCCGCAGCATAAACTTTCCATCCATTCGCATGATTTTCGAGTGTCGCGTCGTTTGCGTATGTATCAAAAATAGATTTGTAAGATCTTCCAATGATCTCCTTGCTCTGTACTGACTCAACAAGTTCGGGCTCTCCGATCGCAAGTAATTTCAAAACGGCCTCAAGACGACTTTTTGCAATAATATATTTTTCGGTGCCGATTGATATTTTCACATACTCGATATTCGTACCAACCGCAAGCGCAACGTTACCAGGAAGCGTCCATGGTGTCGTCGTCCATGCGACAAGAAATGTCCCCGGTTCACCCTCGAGCTCAAATTTTGCATACACAGAAATATCCTTCACATCCTTATACCCCTGTGCAACCTCAGAGGCAGCGAGCGTTGTCTCGCAACGCGGACAAATATGCATCGCCTTGTATCCCTCATAGATAAGTTTCTTCTTGTAGAGTGTCGCAAATGCCCACCAAATACTTTCGGTGTAGCCCGAATCCATCGTCTTATAGGCATGTTCCATGTCCACAAAGCGCCCCATGCGCGGAATAATGCGCTTCCATTCTTCATCATACGTGAGCACACTTGCGCATGCCTTTGCATTAAAATTTTCGACGCCATATTCCTCGATGTCACTTTTTTGTTTCAGTCCTAATTCTTTCTCAATAAGATTTTCTACCGGAAGTCCGTGGCAGTCCCATCCCCATTGGCGACGCACATAGCGCCCCCGCATCGTCTGGTAGCGCGGAATAACATCCTTGATTGCACTTTGAAGAAGGTGCCCATGGTGCGGGAGTCCTGTCGCAAATGGGGGACCATCATAGAAAACATATGCTTCTTTCCCTTCATTCTCATCGAGTGTTTTCTGGAAAATTTTATGCGCGTCCCAATACGCGAGCACTGCTTCCTCTCGTTCACTGATTGATTTCTTTTCTTCCTGTTTTTCTGTATCTTCCATATAGAGCGATTATACTATAACTAATCGGAAAAAATTGCATCTTTACATTGATTTTCCCCACCACAAAATAATAACCCCGTCACGTATATGGCGGGGTTAATTTACCTCTTACTATCTTCTATTTTCTGTACCGTGCACAAGCCAGCCCTCAATGAGCATACGGAGTGCTCCCTCGAGATGTGCGAACTCACCACTATTGTCGATAATGGCATTTGAAAGCGGGCGCAAACGCACGATCTCCCGCTCTGCCTCAACGCTCCCTAATGCGAGGAATTGCTCGAAGGTGAGTTCTGCATCGCCAGGCTTTTCCGCGCGCGCTTTATGGCGCTCGTAGCGTGTCTTTGCATCGACCTCAATATACAAGAGTCCGAATGATACGGATGAATCTTTTACCAGTGTTGCAATATCTCGTGGACGACGAATCCCATCAAGAATAATGATCGGACTTTCCGATGTGGAGGCATTTACCCTTGCGATGATCGCTCGTTCGAGGATGTCGGATCCAAAGTACTGTCGTACCGCGGTTGATATATCCTGCAAATCGATCGTACTCCCTTGCATCGTCCAAACTCTTCCATGTTTCGGAATGAATTCAAAAATGAGCCATCGAATGAACGTACGGAGACCCGATCGGTCAGCATCCTGCGTACAAACCGATGAACCAAACGAATCTGTAAGCATACATGAAACAAGAAATTCATCGGTGATTTCGAACGTGTCATTTTTTGTAACAACATGCGCGATAATTCGACGATAGAACTCCCGTAAAGAATCCGAGAAACGAAATGATTGCGTTCCCGGATACCATTGCTTCACGAGCTCCGTGGCTAGTCCTTTTCCACTTCCCATTTCTCCTGCAACTCCAAGCATCAACTTTCGCATGATTACTCTCCAGTGAACAACTTCTCACATCCTAGAGAATCCGACTCAAAAACACAATCATTACATTCGCAGAGGTGCTTCAATTCCCAAAAGCTCAAGTCCGCGTGAAAGTATTCGTGACGTCATCTGTACGAGTACGAGTTTGTACCCCTCGTCAGCCGATCCATCAAGGACAATCGTATTGCCATAAAATGAATTGAATTCACGGGCAAGTTCAATGAGATATGTCGCGATGTGATGTGGTTCCCGTTCAGTATTTGCACGGAGGACAATTTCGGGGAAACGTAAAATATATTTATGCAGTGAAGAAATTGTCTCTCCTTGCATCACCACACTACCCTGTTTTCGCTCTCCTGCCTTTGTAAGGAGAGACACCGTGCGTGCGTAGGTATATTGGAGATATGGACCCGAATCACCTTCGAACGAGAGTGACTGTTCAAAGTCAAAAATGATGTCCTTCCCCGATGCTTGTCGAAGAATGGAGTACTTGATTGCACCGATGGCGACCTGCTCCGCAATTTGATCTTTTTCATTTTCAGAAAATTTCTCGTCGGTATTTTTTGCCCGCGCGCGCTTTTTCGTATCATTGATGAGCGATTCCGCAGTGATGACATCCCCCGTTCGTGAGGACATCTTCCCCGAAGGAAGCCGAAGCATACCGTGTGAATAGTGCTCTGTTTTTTGTGCAAGCTCGGGGAAAACTTTACTCATCGCATCAAGGAGTACCTTAAAATAATCGTTCACCTCGTTTCCCGTAATGACAATCGAAATATCATATGGATAGGTGTCGTATTTGATCTTTGCGAGCCCAAGCTCCTTCGCTTCATAGGTCGGCAAACCCTCCTTGTTCAAAAAAACACGAGTATGGAGTCCCTTTGCTTCATCTCCTTTATAAACAATCGCTCCGTCACTTTTTTCAAATATTTCCGGATGTTTTAAGACAATTTCTTTTCCAAATACTCCCGTTTTTGATTCAAAAAAATAGTAGTCAAAAGCATTATAAAGTGAGGTGCTTTCACCATGGTTTGTGCCAAGGCGTAAATACATTTTTTCAAATTCATCCAAACTCCATAGTAG
>DIZR01000034.1:1911-4769 GCA_002429425.1 Patescibacteria group bacterium UBA6023 | reverse complement strand
GTGGGATTCGAACCCACGGACCGTTTAAAGGGTCGACAGTTTAGTAAACTGTTGATTTAAACCACTCATCCACCCCTCCATATTTATTGTTGGTTATCATACCTTTTGATGCGCAATCTATCAAATCGGTAGTAAGTTTTGTACATAAAATGTATAATGCCACACATGATGAATATTGATGAATCAATTTTTTATGCATTCTATAATCTTTCCGGGCACTCACGTGTTGGAGATTTTTTTATAGTTTTCTTTGGTGATTATTTTATTTTCATTGCTATATTAGTATTTGCGTATGTCGCATATCGCGCATGGCGGAAAGGGGGGATACCGGGAGCACAACTTTATGTACTCGCTACTTTTGCCACTGTTGTTGCGGAAGGATTTTCGGTTGTTATTAAATTTTTGTCACATCGCACACGACCATTTGTTGAAATGAAACTTCCCCACCTGCTTACTGACAATAGCTATGCATTCCCCTCGGGGCATACGACATTCCTTTTTGCACTTGCTACTGCAACATATTTTTTCAATAAAAAATTGGCATATTTTTTATATGCCACTGGAATTGTTGTTGGACTTTCACGCATTGCGGGCGGCGTGCATTATCCTTCGGACATATTTGGAGGAGCAGTCATTGGTGCATGTACCGGATTTGTTATGTATAAACTTTGGGAGCGATATATTGCACATTTTATACAACAAAAATGGTTGATTAAAAATAATTAGCTATTTCATGGAACTGAATGGTACGAACGAAGAATTTGAATCACTGAATAATCAGTTGAATGACGAATCGCAACTACAGGAATACAAGAAACCTTTTGATGATTATCAGACGGGATTGCTTCCACGTATGCTAGGGAATTTTCTCGTGTGGTGTGGTAACACTGTTTATGGAGCCCAGCCCTCATATTTGAAATTTCGTGCCGTGGAGGTCATTGCGCGTGTCCCATATCATTCATGGGCATCGGCGTCATTCACTCTTTTGACGATGTTCTATACTGACGAAAAACGTGCATTGAAGCTTTCGAAGATTGTAAAGTTTGCGCGACTCGCTGCAGACAACGAAACAATGCACGTCATTGTTGTTTCTCATCTTGCGCGTGCAGAAGAAGAGGCAGGTATTATACGATACACTTTCATACCAATGTTTTTTGCCTTCTTTTATTTTTGGGCATCATATGTTCTTTATTTGATCAAACCGCGATGGTCGCTCGAACTGAACTACCTTTTTGAACAACATGCATTCGATCAGTACTCACTTTTTCTCCAGATACATGGCGACGAACTTCGTGCAAAGGCGATTGCGAGTGATTTTCTTGCGTGGTATGGTCGCCATCCACGAAGTCAATATGAGTTTTTTCGCGAAGTACGCAATGATGAAATCATCCATCGTAACCGCTCCATTCATGAGATAGGGCTGAATGAGGGGAGATAATTGTGGAAATTATTTTGCGTTATCGATAATCACTTTGATCAGTGCATCGATCTCTTCTGGTAATGTGCCCAATTGTGCATTTGGGAAAAATTGTGGCAATACGATCGGTCGCATGCCGGAAATGATGGTGCTCCCATCTTTCACGTATACCAATATTTTACATGGCAGACACAGTCCAATCTTTGGATCGGCCTTGAGTACTTGGTAGGCTGATTTTGCATTACAAAACTCAACGATCTTCATCGGCTCGATGACCAAATCTTTCTCGCTCAATGTTTTTGCAACATCATGCACATATAGAACACGGAATCCCGCTTTTGCTATTTCTGCTTCGATCGTTGATACCGCGAGATCAAAATCTTTTTGTGTTGTGGTGGTGTAGTCAAATTCCATATATATGTTGTTAGGAGGTAATGCAAACATTTTATCAGAAATACTAAGAGGATGATAATGTGCGAGTGGGTTTGCTAAATAGTATATACTGAGATGAGAATTCTTTGTGGAGGTACGTATGCCAATCGCCGTATATAGGTGCCCGTTCTGTTCGAAGGATGGGAATATCCATTGCGCCTCATGGTTTGGTAAAACAAATTTATATCGATTAGATTTACACTATATTACCTGTCGGGAGTGTCGCATCGTTTATTACGATAAAAAAGAGACTCGAGAGCAATCGCGTGAGTGGAACAAAAAGTCACTCCACCCCATCAAAGATAAACTTCTTTTCAAGAAAATGTACACCGACATCATTGCATTTCTTGATGAGATCGTAGAAGAGAAAAAACAAAACGGCTATACCTTTCAGAAATTTATCTGCAGCGACAAAGACCACGAGTGATCGTGGTCTTTTTTACTTGCTATCTTTAAGCACCGCAATGCAGACGTCTTTATCATATTTTAATAGATCACATGAATTTGCTAATTTTTCTTCATTGAGTCCCGAGAGGCGCGCGTAACCCATGACGCCTTGATAAAATGCGCGCTTTTGCTCATCGGAAAGTCCCTCCACGAAGATTTCCGAACCCTCCAAATGTTGACCCTTAAATTTACTCATCATGGTAATGCCGAGCCCCTTGAGACAAAATTCAGTATCAGTCTTCGTGAGATCGCTTTGTGTGCACATCTGCACCGCGCCGGAATAGTCCTTGGGATGTGTGCGTAAATACCCAAATGTGGAATAGAGAAAACAGGTTGGTTTCGCATCTGCTTCCGTGCTGATGCATGGTGCCATGGGTTTTTTCAGATCCCAACCAAGTGAACTTGTCGCGACGTGTGCAGTGTTTCCCCAGAACATTTCCATCCATACACCCTCAAAACAACGGTATGTGTCGGTCGACCGGTCGAGACTTCGGCATCCGGCAAGCGAGGAGGGAACATCGCGCGAGTTTGCAAACATGAACACGTGCCCAATGCCATGAAA
>DIZR01000034.1:1058-1836 GCA_002429425.1 Patescibacteria group bacterium UBA6023 | reverse complement strand
AACAGCTTGCGCGAGCATCGTCGGGAATTGTTGCACACATGATTCCCGGTTGGGTTTTAAATTCCGGTTGTTGCAATGAAAGTTCTTCCAATATGCCATGCATATAACCCCCCGCACAAATGTATTGTACGAGCGCATGTCCGACGTGATTGGGATTATTGAACGCCATCGCTTCGGAAAATCCATAGAGCTCATATGCGCGGTGTCCGAGATCGTGTGCGATGTCATGACAATTGAGGGAAAGAACGGGGTCAGCCTGTATGGTATCGACAATCTTAAAAATAGAATTCGTATTGTGTGCATCGAACATTGCAAGCAGTTTATCGCGCTCCATTCGCTGGTTTTCTATTGTTTTATCAATATTTACTGCGGGGTGCGCAGGGTCAAATACATGAATGACTCCTCGATCGATGGACCTTTCGTGATTATGAAAACCAAATGTGCCTGTCTTATCAAATCGAAATATATATACCCTATCTGATGCATAGTCCATGCGGGCATCAAATTCAGTATAGTCAGTATGCATGGGATGTGGATCCGATGCCGTCCATAGGGGGGTGTCCGTTGTATTGCGAAATGCCACACGCGAGCCCATGGGTACTTCAAGTATGCTTGGGACAAAACCTGCCGCAGTATAGAGTATTTCAAAATCAAAATTTGTCAGCGCGTTCGGGGATGGTTGCGTTGGGGTACTTTTGTGAACACTCAAGACTCCAAGCATCGCGATGATGGCAATAACTGCAATGATAAGTACTCTCTTTTTCATGGATGGATTATA
>DIZR01000034.1:0-1053 GCA_002429425.1 Patescibacteria group bacterium UBA6023 | reverse complement strand
TATACGTCAGAAAGTGTATTTTTGGGTTTTTGTGTTGAAGTTGGTGTTGGGATGTGAAGTTTATATGAATTTATCGTGTGTACAGAAGCCCAACGTTTTCAGGAAACAGGAAATGGAGGGGATTGGTTCCCTTAAACCTTAGTAAGGCCGTCCCCCGTGGACGGCTTTTACTTTTATCTTGTTTCCGCGGGTAGGAATCGACCAAGTGGGGCGATCCCGATTCAGCAGAATCGTGCCCTTGGCCTACCCACGAAGGCAGGTTTGACAAAAATCACAAATTTTATACCGTTTCTATCGGATGGTGAATGGTTCGCCATTGTTCTTAAAATGCTTAGGAGAATAAACTTATGCTAACCGTGCAAAACCAAGCCTCACAGGTAAAAGTGGGGAGGACTAGAGCTAACACCCTCGTCCGTCTGCAACAACAAATGGCCCTCAGTCAGGGAATCATCCCTGCGGTTCGCGGGGAGTACTACAGCCGTTCCTCCGTGTTCACGGAGGAACGACCGCTCTACGTGCTGATGAAGTGCAAGTCCAACAAAGCACGCATGATATCCGAAGCTCCCAATCTGGGCTCAGCGGTCAATGCGTTCTTCCAATTCGAGGGCGTGAATCCGCGGATTCTCTCAATCAAGGAGGCAGAGGCTCTTGATCTGTTGGAAGGCATGCGTTCAAAACGCGCCTTTAGCGATATTTGGTTCGCTCCGACCAATCTTACGGTCGAGCAGTTCATGAAGCTGCGAGCCAGCAAAAAAACGGAGGAGCTCGTTGGAGTATGTCGAGATGCGCTCACTGATTGCCAAGTCGCAACAGAGCTTCGTGAAGGGTTTGGTCGTGGCTCTGATGACTGACGGCGGGAAATACGGCATGTTTCTGGTAGAGGAGATCACGACTTCCTCAATCCAGATCGAAGCGTGCCACATCTTGCTCTGATCTAACCAACCTCAGCAACCCACGCCACAGACTTGTTTCTGTGGCGTGTTTTTTTATTTTATGAAACTATTGTATTATTTAATGTATGAAAGTTAGAGATTATAGTGAAAAAGATAAGAG
>DIZR01000007.1:3521-4715 GCA_002429425.1 Patescibacteria group bacterium UBA6023 | reverse complement strand
AGCAGATCCAGAAAATTTTTCCTTACTCAAGGAGAACACCAAACACTTACGTAACGTGCGATTATACCAAACGGCAGTAGCACAGTCTAATGGTACTATGGACTTCTATCATTTGGAAGATAGTACTGGTTGCCATAGTATCGTACGCCCAGACACGCCATCAAAAAAAATTACCGTCGATTCCGTTACTCTTGACTCCATTATCCAGAAGGGTGAAATAAGCGATATTGATCTTATTAAAATTGATATTGAGGGTGGTGAACCTTTTGCATTCAAGGGAATGGAAAATTTCCTAAAAGGCAGTAATAAGGTGCAGTTGATTGCGGAATACAACCCAGGAAGTCTTCGGGCGGGTGGGACCCCACCAACTGCTTTTTTACAGCAAATTGAGTCTTACGGGTTTACGATAAACTTCATTACAGGGAGAGGACTTATTCCATTGAGTATAATTGACGAGAAGGATCAAAGCTCATATTTTTCACGCACTGGATACGTTAATCTTTATTGCGTGAAGTAAGCACGGTAACGAAACTCTCAACCATGCGCTCTGCGCTAAATTCATGAACTGTTTTTATTCCCTCAATTATTAACTTTTTTTGAAGTTGAGGATTATCGTCCAATTCCCCTATCGACTTCGCAAGAGCATTTCCACTTCCAGTCGCAGAAATCATCGTATTTTTCTCATGTGTCAAAAATTCAAGGAATGTTGGAATATCAGTTGCACAAACTGGTTTTTTTGCCAAAAATGCCTCAAAAACAGGGAGCCCAAATCCCTCGTACCTACTCGGAATAAGCACATACTGACAATGATTATATAGCCAATCCCTTTCTTCATTCGACACTGCGGAGAGAAAAGTTATTTGATCACGCACTCCCTTCTTGGTTGCATAATCAATGGGCTCACTCAGATCTTTGTTTGGGGCTACAAAAACGAGATATTTAATTATTCCCATCTTTTTCAGAACACCAATAGCATCAATGGCGGTATCCCATCCCTTGCGCAACTTTATTTGCCCAATAAAGAACAAGAAATGTTCAGGGAAACTCCCGGAAGGTTTTTTTTCTGTATTTATAGAGACATACTGTGGCGCACACCAATATGCAAGATGCGCGGGGCGATCATAAACTGATTTGATATACTGCATTTCATCTTTGTTGATAGCAATAATTTCATCAGCATACTTTGTGGGCATA
>DIZR01000007.1:2711-3465 GCA_002429425.1 Patescibacteria group bacterium UBA6023 | reverse complement strand
GATCTACTCGCCTAATACCAATACCCGGTTTCAAAAAACGCGCAATAAATTGCGACAGAGTTACAATTACCGACCGCGGATCCTTCATGTTACCGATTGGGTTATCAACATCATTTACGATATGTGGATCATGCAAAATTCCGACTATTTGCACAAAGAATCGCGCCCTCATAATCCGAGCGGCGACATATGCGCAAAAATTTAAAAAATTTCTCGGATGAAAACCCAATACGAAGCCAGGTTTATACCGTAATAATAAGAAAAAAAGTCGTGGAGAAATTCCTAATCGTTCCCTACAACGAAAAACTGGAATGCCTTTATAAATAAAATCATGATTATAAGTCGGCACACCCCGCGCTGAATAAGTGTACATACGGACATCCCACCCCTTTTTTATTAATGATTGGGCTAAAATAAATTCAGCATAATTATCCAACCTTGGTTCCCCGCCATAAGGAGTAACAATCGCTATTTTCTTTTTTTTAAGATCTTTCATATTTAAAATGCACAGATACTGAAGACTCACAGATACAGCGCGAGTAAAAATCCTGACGTACAGTATTTATGATATGCATCCTACCAGAATTTCCAAATATCAACGAAAACCTTATCTGGGTAGTTGGCAGGAATAATTTCTTTATAGTCAGAATGTGGAGTTCCCAAAATTATCACATCAGACTTACGTAAAACGTCTTCAAGGGAAGATAGGGTTTCATCTGTGAGGAAATAATCATGACAGAGAACTTCCTTGAAG
>DIZR01000007.1:1915-2674 GCA_002429425.1 Patescibacteria group bacterium UBA6023 | reverse complement strand
TCCTTGAAGTGTGTTCCTGCAATCTTTTTTAATTTATATGAAAGACTATCACGAATATCATCGCTTTCCGCCTTAAATGTCATTCCAAGAATGCCCACGGTCTTTTCGGAAAGATCCGCGTTGTTTTCCTTTAGGTGCTGTAAAATATAATTTGGTAATCCCTCATTTATAAGCATCGCTGCATGACCTAAGAAAAAATTATTATTGCTGAATGCTGCAAGTTGCATCGTATCCTTAAGGAGACACGGTCCAGCAGCAAATCCAGGGCGTGGTAAATTCTTATTACGAGGATAATCTTCAGTCATTGCCTTATAAATATTGTCATAATTAAGCCCATGATCTTTTGCAATCATGTAAAATTGATTTCCAATAGCAAATGTCATGTACCGCCATGCATTTGAGAAAAGCTTTGACAGTTCTGCTTCGACTGGCTCTATGGCGAGAATCTTCTGATTAGAAAGTTTCCGAAACAGCTCGGTGACCGCAACTTCGGTTTCTGAGTCAAATGATGAGATAATCTGAGGTAAGCTTTTTAATTCCTCCAATGCCCTACCTTCAACGATACGCTCGGGACAAAATGCAACATGTACCTTCTTTCCCTTGCTGTTAAAATATTTCTGCAAGCGCTCACTCGTCCCCGGATATACCGTACTGCGGAGAATGAGGATCTGACCATCTTCGAAATAGTCCGCAACTCCGTCAATCATCTTCATGATTCCACGAAAATCAGGATTAAGATATTCATCGATCGGAGTTCCG
>DIZR01000007.1:1082-1841 GCA_002429425.1 Patescibacteria group bacterium UBA6023 | reverse complement strand
ATAACCAAGACAATATATTTACTCGCACGTATTGCTTGTTCCGAATCAGTCGACACGGTGAGATTACCTGAATCAAGAGCCTCACGAAGACTCTCCGTACCATCCTTTTCCTTAAAAGGGAAAACACCGGATTTGATCTGTGCAAGACCCACAGCATTAATGTCGAACAATACTGAAGGAACACCCGAAAGCGCAAAAGCAACCCCAAGCGGCAGTCCAATGTGCCCCGCACCACCGATGATTGTTACGCCGCTTTTGTTATTCTGATTTTTTGTCATAAAAAATAGTGGATTGAATGATATTTAATTTAACATAGAAAAAAGAGCTCTACAATCATCACGCAAATTCCTGATGAATCAGGGGACTTCCCCACATAAAACAGGATAATTCGCGTAGGAGTTGCAAGAGATCAATTTCAAGACGCGTTGTTTTGATAATATCCAAATAAACTAGATACGTAACTCAGCGAAGTGGGGAGTCATGTTTTAAAAAATGTCTTGTATTTGCAAAAGAAATACTCTCATACGCCAACAAATACCTATTTCACGACGAACAAATATACATATTCATTTTCCGTGCTTGTTGCGAATGCAAACTCGGGTAATTCATGAAGAACGTCAGGCGAAAGAGGTTTTCCCGACACAAGATAATCCAATCGATACTGAGCGATCTCTTCCCTAAGATCTCCCTCTAAAAATCGTACATATTCTTCACTCAAAAAATCAATGCGTCCCCGCAACCACTGATCCTCACCTTTTC
>DIZR01000007.1:0-943 GCA_002429425.1 Patescibacteria group bacterium UBA6023 | reverse complement strand
ACCTCTTCTTCGTGAGCAAAAAGATATTCTTGAATGTGGTTTTCATCTACTCCATTTAATCGAAGACGTAAAAGATAGTTATGCATGACTCGATCCGAAGGTACACCAGAAAAGGTGTACGTTGAGCTGTATACATTACACTTCGTGTACGCAGGTATAAGTCTCTCAAGCTTTTCATCATTCTCATTGACCAAAACAACGCACTCATTTGGAGCTTTCGTATTTAAAAAAGAAAAAATTGACGCATACTCCTGGAGCTTCCGAAAATCATCCATTCGCTGCACGTAACTGAGGGAACCAAGCACTCCATACCCGAGACTTGTAATAAAGAAAATTCCAATTACCAGAGACCATATTCGGGGGTAATACTTATGCCACACAAGAAATGAAGTTGCAAAAATAACAACAATGGCTATCGGTATTGTATATTGCACAAAATGGTGATACCAGATTTCACGACCCGTAATAATCTGCTGATTAAGCGCAATCCAAGAACCAAGTAGCAACGCGCTACTGAATTGCCATGCGGACATATGCTCATGAGATTTTTTTATAATATACGAATACAAAAAACTCACGATAAAAAAGAGAGTTGCAGCTATCAACACCTTATTAAAAACTGGCGCATGAGTGAAGAACATTCCATTTCTGAGTGCAACCTCCCTACCCTCCTCTCCGCCGACCGACGTAAGCGTGTTATACCAATATGGTGCATCCAAGAAAAGTGCAATGATAAATACATAAATTAATTCTCTTGTGACTACATAATCTTTCTTTAGAAAAAAAATCAGACCGAGGGCAACAAGAATTGATACGGAGATACCAAAGCTAAAGAAATACCCGACCATAAGCGCAAGTAAGATTCCTGCTCCGATGGAGATGTGTCGATATCTTCGCTCCACAATATGCCACAGCATAGCCAGAAACCCAAACACCATAAGTG
>DIZR01000091.1 GCA_002429425.1 Patescibacteria group bacterium UBA6023 | reverse complement strand
AGGATACGCGTTGCCGTCACCTCGACGATAAGGACTGCGGCGCCCGTTATGAAGACCACTGCGGATAATCCGTATTTTTTCCACCATTTCGTGATATTTGCATGTGACATTATGGAGTATTTTATCATGGAAGAGTGGGTATGGCACTTATTCTTTGTGTACGCAATGAGGATAGCCACATATTTATTATGTGAGGAATGTATATAATTATTTATCCACATGTGTATAGTGATTATCCACTCTGAAACCATAGGAAAATCAACGCAATACTCATAAGTTATCCCCACTTGGGAAAGTCTTGAAAACAGGGATACAATACGCATACCAACACCTCAGAAAATTTCTTCTCGAGGTGTTCATTGTCAATAAAAGCCTCGTTCAAAAACCTAAATATATCTAAGTTTTTGAACGAGGCTTTTATATCCTTTATTCCTTATTCAATCATTAATCCCACACATATGTCGAAAGCGCCCACACGCAAGACTGGTTCAAGTGCGATGTCTAAAAAGGCAACCCATGTATTAAAAGAAATTCGTAAGCGCAATGGTACGGTCGCTCCATTTGATCGTGAGCGTATTAAGAATGCGATACAACGTGCAATGATAGCGTGCGAAGAAGTAGGCAATGTGAGTGCGGAACAGGTTACCGTTGCCGTTGTTTCATCGCTTGAAAAATCATTGAAGGGAAGAAAGGATTACCTGCCGAGCGTTGAGGACGTCCAAGATATTGTTGAAACCGAACTTATTTTCAATGGATTAGCAAAAACAGCGAAAGGATACATTCTCTATCGTGAAGAGCACAAGAAGATTCGCGATATTGCAGGAATTGTTCCTGAAGCAGTGCGGGAGCTTGCGCGCGACAGTAAGAAGTATTTCAAAAATGCACTCGCAGAATTTGTCTATTATCGCTCATACTCGCGCTGGATAGAGAATGAGCAACGTCGCGAAACATGGATCGAAACTGTTGATCGATATATTGCATTTATGCGTGAAAATATTGGAAAGAAATTATCGGAAAAAGAATATGATGAAGTGCGTGAGGCAATTCTGAAACAAGAAGTAATGCCATCGATGCGTCTCATGTGGGCAGCGGGATCTGCAGCGCGCAAAACAAATGTCACGGGCTATAATTGTTCATTCATTGCTCCATCAAAATTACAGGACTTCGGTGAGATTATGTATCTTTCGATGTGTGGAACGGGTGTGGGATTTTCTGTGGAGAGTCATACGGTCCAACAGCTTCCACAGATCAAGAAACAAATGGGAAAGATACTGAAGACTCATGTGGTGGGGGATTCAAAGGAAGGGTGGGCCGATGCATTTGTACAGGGTCTCGAGGCGTGGTTTGCGGGTGATGATATCAAATTTGACTACTCCCAGCTTCGCCCTGCCGGTGCGCGTCTTATGACGATGGGTGGCAAGAGTTCGGGTCCTGATCCGCTGCGTAATCTCATTGATTATTCACGGGAGAAAATCATGAAACGCCAAGGGAAACGTCTCTCGAATATTGATGTACACGATATTGTCTGCAAGATCGGTGAGGTGGTTGTCTCGGGTGGAGTGCGTCGCAGTGCGCTTATTTCGCTTTCAGATCTTGATGATCATGAAATGCGTCATGCGAAAGACGGACAATTTTATATCACCGAGCCACAGCGCATGATGTCGAATAATTCTGCAGTCTACACACACAAGCCATCAACAGCAGAGTTTATGGACGAGTGGATTTCGCTTATGAAGTCCGGTTCGGGAGAGCGCGGAATATTTAATCGTGGCTCGCTTCCACTGCAGATGCCAGAACGTCGTAAGAAGGTTTTTATGAAGGACATTGATTCATGCGGTACCAATCCTTGTGGTGAGATTATTTTGAAATCAAAGCAGTTCTGTAATCTTACGGAAATTGTTGTGCGTGCCGATGATACGAAGTCAAGTTTGATGCGTAAGATGCGTCTTGCGACTATTCTCGGAACATATCAATCAACACTGACAAATTTCAAATATCTTTCAAAAGAGTGGAAGAAAAATTGTGAAGAGGAAAGACTTTTGGGAGTTTCAATCACCGGACAGTGGGATAATCCTGCGCTTATCAATGATGCAAAGCTTCTGCGCGATCTTCGTGAGGAAGCAATCGCAATCAATAAGATGTATGCGAAAAAATTTGGTATCAATGCATCAACGTCGATTACCGCAGTGAAGCCCTCGGGGACAGTATCGCAACTCGTGGATGCATCATCAGGAATGCATCCACGTCATGCGCAGTTTTATATTCGTCGTATTCGTATCTCGGCGACCGATGCGCTCTTCAAAATGCTTCGCGACCAGGGTATTCCATTCACACCTGAGGTGGGACAAAGTGCCGAGAACGCCGTAACGTATGTCGTTGATTTCCCCGTGAAAGCCCCGAAAGGCTCCGTGTTTAAGGATGACTTAACCTCTCTCCAACAACTCGAGCACTGGAAGCTCATCAAAGAGAATTATACCGAACATAATCCATCGGTAACCGTATCGGTAAGTGAGAATGAGTGGTTAACGGTTGCAAACTGGATCTATGATAATTGGGATCTTGTTGGTGGACTTTCATTTCTTCCGCGCAATGATTTCGTCTATCAGCTCGCACCGTATGAAGCAACAACGGAGGAACATTACCTTGAGCTGATGAAACGTTGGGAGGGAGTGGATTTCTCGAAGATTGTGAGTTACGAAAAGATTGATGAAACTCAGGGAGCGAAGGAGCTTGCCTGCGTCTCCGGCGTCTGCGAAATCTAGCGATGCGTGATTTCGGCGCTCTGCTTGTCCTTCGTGTCTCGGATTCGGAAGCAGTACTATCCGTACAGCTTCTCGAACACCGAGACACTCCAGGACTGCGCATTGCATCCAAAATCCCATCCTTGCCCCGTATCGCAAACTGCAACTAAATCAGTTAAAGTATGTAAC
>DIZR01000087.1 GCA_002429425.1 Patescibacteria group bacterium UBA6023 | reverse complement strand
TCGTGGGCTCGGAGATGTGTATAAGAGACAGGTCTACATACGTTATAAATAATTAATGATTTGTTATATGAATATGAAAAAGAATTTAACCGCTACGCTGGCAATTGCTTCGCTCATGTTTATGAGTGGCGCATCGATTGCCTCCGCAGAAAGTACAACAACACCAACAGGTGATATTGCTACATTGCAGGCAAAAGTTGAGATGCTTATGAAGCTCATTGAGTCATTGAAGGCTTCGATTGCTTCACAGAAGACAACAATGACTGCAATGCGAGGTGATTTGCAACTTGCGAAGAGGCAATTGCATCTTGGAGATTCAGGCGATGATGTGAAGGTTCTTCAGGAGACACTTGCAACAGATCCAGCAATCTATCCAGAGGGTCTCATTACGGGGAAATTTGGTCCTTTGACCGCAAAGGCAGTAAAACGTTTCCAGGAAAAACAAGGACTTGAAGGAGTTGGTGAAGTTGGACCAAAGACGCGTGAGATCCTCAATCGTTTTCTCATGGAGGGCGGAGCAGGAAAGTCAGGAAAGATTCCCGAAGGGCTTCTTCGCAACATGGAGAATACGCTCGTGGTGCATTTCAGTGCACAGAATAATTCGGGTCTTAAGGGTATGGCGATGATCAAGGATAATGCGGATGGAAAAGCAGTAGTGCGCATTAGACTTGAGCATGGTGATGACATGATGAAGGGAGATAATCACCTGTCCGGTGATGCCATGATGGCAACGGGTACAATGAGTCAACCAGCGCACATTCATGTTGGTTCATGCCCAACACCTGGTGCAGTAAAATATCCACTTTCATCGGTGGTTGACGGGAAGTCAGAGACAGTACTTACTGTTTCAACAAAGGATATACTTGCAGGATTACCATTGAGTATCAACGTGCATAAGTCCGCTGATGAAATTGGCGTGTATCTCGCATGTGGAGACATTACTGCTCCTGCGATGATGAAGAGTAGAGAGCATGAAGGTTCAATGATGATGAAGAGAGAGGAACACAAGAATGAGCATGGAATGAAGAGGGAGGGGGGAGACGAGCATGGAATGATGATGGGAAGCACAACGGCACCATCAGCAACGACAACAGTAAACTAGATATTGTCTTGCTTAAACAAAAACACCAGCCACGGGCTGGTGTTTTTGTTATTCATTATTTGCATTTTGTATAAATCTATGCTATAATTTTACTATCATTAACCTTCATTATATGGAAAAAATATCACTAGTTGGAGATGAGGAATCAACGTTCGGTAGAGAAACAGCCGGGAAATTGCGTGATGCTGATCACAAGTATGCTGGTGAAGGGGTGAGTGAAGAACAAGTTGGAGCTGCAGAAAGACTACTTGCACATTCACTACCAAACATTTCAAAACATGATCCATTTGGAAAGGTAGATACGACCCCTGCGTACTTCGCTCCCGAGGACATGGTGAATATTCCTCCCCTTGAAGAGTCTGGAGAAGAAAAGACTCGTGAACAATGGAACAAGGAGACTCTTGAAATATTGCGCACAAGAGAAATACAAGCAAAGATGTCGGGAGACACAGAAGAGGAAGTAAAAATTGGCGCACAAATTAGGCTTTTGCAATCTCGCATGAATCCTAATTAGTGTGTAACTGTTGTTAAAAAAACACTACGTGACGTAGTGTTTTGAGTATATACATGATGAGCATAAATACCGTTAGCTCATAAATCAGAAGAAAAATACATTCGCGCGTGAAGTGTTCGAAATATTCTGCTAAATAATAGGCGACACTCTTCGCTTAGTGGTGTGTATGCACCATTTTCTGCGATGACTTGATGCCCATTTTTATTGAATACCAACAATTCGTACGAAATACCATTCTGATTGGGACCTATTCCTACATTTCTTAATTGGGTGATTTGAAAAACAATTTCATGAACATCCTTATTCCAGAGTAGAAAATGATTTGCAAGATGATAGAACCTACTTGTTCCGAGATATATTTTTCCTTCAATGGTACGCAGAAGCCATAGCTCGTTGTCCTTAGTTTGCGTAGACTTTGTCGACCATACATATGTGCAATTAAATTCCGGTGACGCAAGCTCGGCTTGTGCAAAGGATTCACTTCTGCGCATGATGATCGCATATCGTGCTGCATTTTCCAGTTCATTGGTACATACTTTGAGTAGTTCCAAAATAAAATTATGCCATATCCCCCTCCTCAGCTGATGCCTCTTGATGGCAATGAAATAGATTGTCATGATGATACACATACCCAGAATGAGTATAAATATTTGCATAGGGCCTCCAACGTGTTGATGAACTTACCTGCACAAAGACTAGCACTCTCAGTGTCTGTGGGCAATGCATTCTTTGAAGCATCGTGATAAAATTATATATATATTTATTTCTAGTTTAGTTTTTACATGTTTCAAGAATTTAAAAAATTTGCAATAAAAGGGAATGTTGTTGACCTTGCGGTTGGTGTGGCAATTGGTGCTGCGTTTGGTGCTATTACTACCTCACTTGTTGGGGATGTTATCATGCCGATTATTGGTGCTTTTACCGGTGGAATAAATTTTTCGGGACTTGCGGTTGATATTGGACAATCACACGTGGCGTATGGAAAGTTTATTCAAGCGATGTTTGTGTTTGTCGTTGTCGCCTTTGCATTATTTATGGCAGTGAAAGGAATTTCTGTAATAAAAAAAGAGGAAGAAAAAAATCCCGTGCTTCCACCTGAACCGACTCCCGAAGAGAAGCTTCTTATGGAAATACGTGATTTATTGAAAAAATAGTTCGGTGTTAATTTATAAAAAATAAAAACCACACTTACGTGTGGTTTTTCATTAATTGTACATATGTACTACAAAGTTTTTCTTCAAGATCTACAAGCGAGGTAGCAATGTCTCCACCACTTTCACGAATAAAATATTCGACTTGGAGATTGACTATTGAACCGACGTTATCAGCGCTGAGTCGAAAATCATTGCGATATCCAATGATGAGCTTTCCAAGTCCAGCGGCATTTCCAACCTCCGCCGCAGTGCCACTATCAACGTCTGGGCCATCGAGTATTGCAACGACTACTGTGCATGACTTGATTGCTTCAGCATTATTCTTTCCGATGATGATATTTATTTCTGACCAGCGCTTCCGTCGTTTTGGACCTTCGGGTGCACGTATCGCCGACTCGATAAACGCTGCGTCAGTGAGTACCCATGGGTCAAGTATTGTTTGGAATCCTACACGGGTAATCATCGGAAGTAATTTCTCATAATAGAAATATCTTCCAGCTTCAGAAAATCCAAGTGGACTTGCAATATATACAGAAAAATCCATGACAATCCTCCTTATGTATTCTGAGCCCATGGTATCAATGTGAAAAAAGAAGTCAACAAGTGATATTCATTTAAAATTTTTTTGGCAGTGTAATATTGTTGTACTCGTGGGATCCATTAATGGTAATATTTTGTTATACTCTACATATGCTTATGCCAGTATTTCACCGATTTTACCTTGATTATCGCACACATTTTTCCATCAGGAGTGGCGTGCACATGCTGTTTGTCGGTAGTTTGCTCATTTTGAAATAATGGATAATCGTCATAGACAATTATATATGTTCGCCGGAGCATGGTTCTCATTCGTTGCAATTGTTATCGGCGGAAGCATGCTTTTCCCGCCGGCAAAAGAGGGTACACATTCAACTGCCTTATTATATAAATTTGCAATGAATGATATGCCCCGAAAAGAGGAAAAAGTACCGACGGTGGGTCGCGCGCTCATTGCAAACCTCGAAACGATGCAACTCTCACTTTTTGAGGATGCAAATCTTGTAAAAACTTTCCCTATTCTTTCAAAAGGTCGTCCCGGAACTCCATGGGAGACACCATCAGGTTCCTATGCGATTCAATTGAAAGAAGTAAAGCACCTCTCCTCGATCGGTGGGACTTGGATGCCTTACAGTATGCAGTTTTATGGGAATTTTTTTATTCATGGTTGGCCAACATATACAAACGGGGAAGATGTGCCCGTGGGGTATTCCGGCGGATGCATTCGACTTGGAACGGTTGATGCGGGCGAAGTGTATAAATTTATTCCAAAGGGTGCAAAACTTATTGTGCTTAATTCTGCTCATGCGAGTGATTTTGCAACATCCTCACGATACTATCTTCACGGAGAGGGTACACCTCCGACGATTTCTGCAAGCACATTCGTGGTTGAAGATATTGATTCGGGGAAGATATTGTGGGAACATGGCGCACGAGAAGCAAGAAATCCTAAGGGCTTGACTCTCCTTGTTACTGCACTTACTGCACTCGAAACGGTGAACCAATACAAGTTGGTACGTATGAGCGAGCTCTTGCTTGGTATTTCTATTTTGCGCAAGCATCCCATCGGCGCAATTGATGAAATGCCGGTCGGGACACTTATCTACCCGCTCTTGTTTGATGAAAGTGACACTGCTGCAAAAGTATTTGCTCGTGAACATGGAACCAGACAATTTGTGCGATATATGAATGAAAAGAGCCGTGCAATCGGTATGGATGAAACTAAATTCGGAGGAGCGCTTTCAACTGATGAATCAACGACGACCGCACGAGACCTTGCAACATTATTGCGTTATGTGGAGAAACAAAAGCATTTCTTGATTGATGTCACGATGGCAAAGGAGCGGACACTTTCCGATAGCAATGGGGATGAGCGATATGCATGGTCAAATAAAAATCCATTTGTACTTTCTGATGACGGAGCATATCGTGGTGGCATTGTTGCGAAGAGTCAAGATAATAATGGAAGTGCGATGCTCATATTTGATGTACCGGTTACTGAATTTGGTTCTCGAAAAATAAGTATCGTACTTCTTGATTCAAGCGATATTATTGGTGATGTGACAAAACTTCGTGCGTTTGTGGAGGAACATTTTATTTATGGGATTGAAAATCAGTCGAGTATCTTCATTCGTGAAAATACGGAACCAACACCCAGTTTAATAAAAAAGGCGAAGGATCTTTTGCACCTTGAGCAGTTGCTGAATGATGTGATTGATTACCAACGAGACGTATGAACAATGTCAACGATATTTGGATTTTTACGTGATGTATTTCTTACGTGATAAAAAAGTTTATAAAGTTATTCGTGAGTGGGCACGGAAGGTACTCCACTTATAAGACCCAAGAGATCTGGTGCGATCTTGTCTGCGATTTTGAGATATCCCGCGTCGTTTGGATGTATCCCGTCACTATTCATGAGAGTGGCATTTCCGACAATTCCCTCAAGTACGTTTGGTACATATAATGCTCCTGTTTTTTTTGCAAGGTCATTCAGATAATTATCGAAACGAGCGGTGTATCCAAGTAAAAGCACAGTAGCACCTTGTGATTGAATTTTTGTGATGATCAATCGGAGATTTGCACGTGTTTCTGGTGGAGAGATTTTTTTAAGATAATCATTTCCTCCCAAAAAAACAATGACAATATCGGGCTTTTCCTGAAGCACATCACTATCGAGACGTAACAATGCGTCGACTGTTGTGTTCCCGCTTACTCCTTTGTTTGTGATGGGTACACTAAGACGCTCTGAGAGTATTGAAATATATCCGTGTTCTTGGTTACTCGCACCGACACCCACGGTGAGACTACCACCAAG
>DIZR01000038.1:28892-38559 GCA_002429425.1 Patescibacteria group bacterium UBA6023 | reverse complement strand
CTCCTTACTCGTCCTGCACTGGAGAAATATCTTGCGGAACGACCGGAAGATTTCGTTGCAAAAGAAATTGCCGTTTAAAAAACGTATAAAATTTTATATAAAAAAACAGAGTCTCATGGCTCTGTTTTGTTTTGATGTAACAGCATCGATTCGGGTATCCTTGCCTGGCAACGCCCCATATGTGTCACAAATGAAAATATACGAATATTTTTTAAACAATTTGGACATTGATGACAACATTCTACAACGTGCTTCGCTTCAGGAATTTGATGGCAATCACATGCGCATTCATCAGTATTAATATGCATTTAGCCCCTCCTTCAATATTTCTCTTCAAATTCTATATCAAGGACAATAATTACACAAAGGGATGTTCAATGACGACTCCTCCAATACCGGCAGTCATTCGCGAAATGACAAGCACTGCCAGTACAAGTGCGGCGAACACGAAGGCAAGCAATACCGCAGCAGACGCAATATCCTTACTTCTTCCAATAAGTTCGTGTTGCTCAGGATGTAACCGATCGAGCATTTTTTCAAATGCCGTATTAATAAGTTCCACAAGAAGAATCAGTAAATATGAAAAAGCAAAAAAAAGAAACTCCCATGATGCGAGTGGTGCGAGAAGCCAACCAAGGAGCATATATATCGGTAATCCATAGTGTATCTCCAAACGAAAACTTTTATCAGTCATATAGGCATGGCGCAAACCCTTGAATGCGTACCTAAAACTTCGTAATATTTTCCTGATATCTTTCATATGAAAATATTAACATACCGATAGTAAAGAATTGCTTTGACAATAATTTACATCTCTTTCGTAATAAACAAAGAAATGTTTTACCCGACCACAAATAAACAATCTACTCACCTTCCTCCGCAAGTCATGTTTCGAATGCAAAACGACCGCGACTTTATTCATGCATTTTTTTAGAAATAGATGAGAGCTCTTTTTTACCTTCGTGTTTAATGACAAAACCAGCAACAGAGAGCGCAATGCCCAATATTCCGATAATCACCGCAAATAATGCATACAACGATGCACCGGAAGGAAATCTTGTGTGCTGTTTTTCGGAGGGAAGTACGGATCCGCCGAAGGATACCGCTTCGAGCGTTTTTACAAATTGAAACGGTTCCGACTTCACCAAAATGTGACCCTCAGTATTCGTTATCGCGCCATAGACTAGATGCGTACCGAGAGGAAGTTCCTTGTTCAAAATATACGTCCACGAACCCGTTGCATCAGCCTTCACCGTTACAATGAGTGGATCAGAAAATATGTAGAGTGTAATAAAACTATTCGGAGGTGCAATTCCTTCAAACTTCAATTTTTTTGTAGTTGTTGTACCCATGTCATCTTGTGCAATTTCTACAACCTCGACGCTTTTTACGACGAGTATCGAGGGATCAGTTTCTCCAGTAATCATTGGGTTTTCAAAGATAACAGACTCATCGGCAATACGTTTTTTCATCGAACTTACTGTACCTCCTGCGATTTGTTCATTCACATCTTCAAATACCACCATTCCACCACGTGGGTTTGTTTGCGCGAGAAGCTCAGCTCCGTCTTGGAACCCATCACTATCCGTATCCGCATTATTTGGATCAGTTTTATAAATATTCACTTCATCAAAATCCAATACGCCGTCATTGTCTGAATCAATAAATGCACGGGCACCGGTACGTGTTAAAAATAATCGGTGCTCCACCTCTTTCTCTTGTGCTAATGCTTCCTTTTTTGCAAGGAGTGTATCCGGAGCACTCATGTCATTTTGTAAAAGTATTTTCGTACAAAGCGGGACGTGCGCAAGGACACTACAAAATTGTTTAAATGCCCAAGGTTCTTGTATTATTTCAGGAATTTCTTTTGGTCGCTTTTTTACATCCGTAAGCATCTGCAAAAGTCGTTCATCTGAAATGTCATCAGCAAGAGACACTTGGTTTAATACTTCATGCGTAATTATTTTTTGTACAAAAGACTGACATTTTATATTTTCCTCACTCGTACTTTTGCAATAAATGCGACATTCAAGAGGATTGCCACATGACGCTGGATCTGAAATACGTGCAATGATCACATTTTTTTCTTCCGGTGATTCTGGTATCTCACTTTTTGTCGCTACCCATCGTGGCGTAGCGAATGTAGTCTTTTGTTGCCCATCCCAATGTCGAACAGTAATGCTCATCTGGTCACCATCGATACTCTTTCCATCAACGTAGCGCACACGAGCGACCAACTTCATTGCTCCTTCGGGAGATTTTGAAACATTCCACATATATGACCAAACATCGACTCCCGGTTTTGACAATAAGTCATCCTTTGCTGCTTTTCCAATCAGCTGAATTTGACCAAGAGCATTTGTCGCAATAATTTCAACCATTGTGCTTGTAATCGTCGTCACGCGTACCTCAACTTGCTCACTATCAAGCACCTTGCTCATATCAGTAATGGGCTTGTTGTCAATAAATAATCGCACCTGTAAATGTGGAATTTGTTCAGTCCCCAAAGATATCAAATTACTCATCGGCGCGATAACGGATGTTTCAATGGCCTGAGAATTTACTGTTGCACAAAAGTCCTCAATGACAAATTCACCTGAAGCAACAGACCCTTCTCTCCCTATTCCTGTCCATCGATATGTGCCAATACCAAGGATGCGCTCGATTCCAAACCCATTTGCATTATCGATATAATCATTTCCTTGTGGCGTGGTAAGTGTGATGTACCCTCCACGTATTGGATCAATAGAAAAGTGATATTTTGCTCTTGTTGTACCATCAATACAGACCACCCCCAACCTTAGAACATTAAACGCAATGGATTTTGTTGCATCAGTGGATGAAGGATTCTTTTGCATATCTCCCACCGTTCTTCCGACGATACTCAATACCACCGCAATAAAAAACAATACGAGCATTCCCGTAAGGTGCTCTCCAATATATAAAAGAAAATGACGATTTTTTTTCCGATGCCTCATGCGTTCAAATCAGTATATCACTGAAAAATGAATCAACTCAAGAATTATTGAGATAACGCACGAAGTTAAAAAATGAAAGAGGAATTATCGCGCGATAACTTTTTTTGCAGCAGCAACAATTGCACTGACACCCATTCCATAATACTCAATGAGTTCATCCGGTGTACCTGTCTGGCCAAACTTATCGTCAACACCGATAAATTCTTGTTTAGTAGGAAGAATGCGTGCAAGAAATTCTGCTACCTCACTTCCAAATCCACCACGCTGTTGATGTTCCTCAACGGTAACAATAGCCCCCGTCTCTTTCGCAATCATAAGCACCGCCTCCTGATCAAGTGGTTTTATCGTTGAAACATTAAGTACCTTGGCACCTATTCCTTCTGCTTCAAGAAGCTTTGCCGCACGTAATGCATTATGCACAAGTGAGCCCGTTGCAAGAATTCCCACCTTCACAGGAAGAGCTGCTGGAGGAGCAAAGAAAAGTTGTGCTTTCCCTATCGTGAATGGTGTTTCAGAAACAGTAACAATCGGTGTCGCCTCGCGTGCGAGACGAATATACACTGGGCCATCATATTGCGCAGCTGCGATCGTCGCCTTTTTTGCTTCATTACTATCGCATGGTGAAAGGACAATAATACGTGGAATCATGCGCATGAGTCCGATGTCTTCAAGTGGCTGATGTGTTCCACCATCGGGACCAACGGATACCCCAGCATGGGAACCCACGATCTTTGCGTTGACATTATTATACGCGATGGTGGTGCGAATCTGCTCCCAATTACGACCGGGAGAAAACATTGCGTATGAAGAGAAGAATGGAACTTTTCCCATTGCTGCCATTCCCGATGCAACGGATGCCATTGATTGCTCGGCTATTCCCATTTCCACAAAACGGTCGGGAAATTTATTTCGAAACAAATGCATCTGCGTCGACTCCGTAAGGTCTGCGCAGAGTGCAACGACATTATGATTTTCTTCTCCTGCCTGTAAAAGTCCCTCACCGAATCCTTTACGGATCGGCGCTTGCTCGATATCAGTATCAAAAAGTTTTGGATTAAGTGGTACGAGGTTCATATTTATTGATGTTCACTTTTGATAAGCCCGCGCAACGTGCGAAGTTCATTTAACGCTTCATCTGCTTGGTGGTCTTTCGGAATCAGATCAGCAGGACCCTTTCCCGGAGGATTACCGTGCCACTCAAAATGACGCTCCATGAAGTCGACACCCTTACCTGGAATGGTGTGCGCAATGATCATCGATGGTTTATTGAACACTGCTTTTGCTTCGTTAATAGCACTATTGATTGCTTCCATGTTGTGTCCATCGATCTCTTGTACATGCCAACCAAACGACTCCCATTTGTCCTTCAATGGTTCGAGCGGCATCACATCCTCAGTAAATCCATCGATCTGAATATTGTTACGATCAATGATGCCAATAAGATTGTGTAACTTCTCCTTCCCCGCAAGCATTCCCGCTTCCCAAATTTGTCCTTCATTGAGTTCCCCGTCACCCATCAAACAATAATAAAAACGATTCGATTGTCTCCCCCTTTCCATACGGTCTGCAATGGCCATGCCAACGGCCTGTGAAAGTCCCGACCCAAGCGGACCCGATGAAGTTTCAAGACCAGGAAGCCATTCGCGATGAGGGTGACCCTGAAGACGTGAGCCAAATTTACGAAGTGTGTTACACTCTTCAATCGCAAAGTATCCCGCGTGCGCCATTGATGCGTAGAGCACGGGGCAGATATGTCCGTTGGATAATATCAATCGATCACGATCCGGCCAGTCGGGATTTTTCGGGTCGTGTCGCAGTGCATGGAAATATAAAAGAGTAAAAATGTCTGCCATATCAAGAGGACCGGCAGTATGCCCCGAACCTGCAACAACAAGCATCTCGATAATTGTTTGACGGATATCGTTTGCACGAAGTTCAAGCTCCCTCACACGTTCATCATTTAAATGTTCCATAATATTCTCTATTATATACCCGTGGTAAGAAATCTACTATCACACATGATGCACTATGCATTTTGAAGTGAAGAAATTGCCAGAGCACTATCACTTGCACCAAATACCGCAGAACCGGCAACGAGGCGATTTGCTCCCGCACTTTTGAGTAGCGCAACCGTGTCCATATTCACTCCACCATCAACACTTATTTTCAAATTAGGATATTTCACGCGAAGTTGATTGATCTGCATAAGTACCCGTTCATCAAATGGTTGACCCTGGTAACCGATCTTTGCGATACCCATGCACTGTACGAAATCGATTTTTTCAATATGATCTTCAAGTACACTGATCGATGTATCAGGATTTAGTGCGAGTCCAATCTCGACAACTTTTTCTCCACCAATATCACGTGCACCCTCCTGCCACATATCATGTGACCAAAACAATGCTTCATCCTTTATTGATTCAACGTGAAAAATATATCGACTCGCCCCAATTGGAAGCCACTCATCGATATGCTTTTCCGGCTCACCAATCATAAGATCGATTTCATAATCAAGATAGTCCCACAATGGCATACCCTCATCTTGCGCCATCAGTGCGACAAAATGTGGTTCGCGCTTTGTTCCCCCTTCGCTGTACGGCCAGCTTTTTGAACGGACAAATGCGCCATCCATAATATCGATCTGCGCAAGTGGCACGAGCCCGCGGATTCGTGTCGCCTTCGCAACGAGATCTTCGTACGTATCGGGCATTATCGCAGGAATGATTTCAATCATAGAGAACGGGTTAATTCTTTCATCGTCCAATTATCGCACAAAATCCCCTTTATGAAAATCTTCCAAGAGACATTCCTAAAATGTTAGACCTTGCGCATATTTTTCTCAATGTGGGAGTTGCCATTTTGAGAAAACTCCAACACATTTTTTCTAAGCAAGATATTGCTTATTGAGTAACTACGGAGCGCGACGGCGCGAGTCTGAGTAAAAAGTCAGCAGACTTTTATGCGTGTACTCAATAAGCAATATCGAGCGACCTTTATCGGTATGGCCAGATTTGTTCAATTTTCTTGATGCGACGCACGTGACGCTCTTCAGTACTGAATGATGTTTCAAGCCAGAGTTTTACCGCAGCCTTTGCCTCATCAAGGGTCATAAACCGTGCACCGAGCGAAAGCATATTTGCGTTATTATGTTCACGAGAAAGCTTTATAATACCGAGAGTACCACCATAGTAAACCGTACAGCGCACATTCGGAAAACGATTCGCGACCATTGCCTCTCCCTGTCCTGAGCCACCAAGTATAATTCCCCATGAGCCATTTGGATCATGCGAAACTTCTTGTGCAGCAAGCGCAATAAAATCCGGATAATCATCTTCTGGGTCATTTTGGTGTGCGCCCATATCCGCCACGGTAAACCCGAGGTCCTTTTCAACATATGACGCGATCGCCTCTTTCATGTCATATCCCGCATGGTCTGTCGCAATGTATATTTTCATAGTTCTATTGTGCTAATACAAAGATTTTTACCAACAAATTTACATAAATTTTTAAATTTGCATAAATTGGGATGGAACGCAAGGCGCAGAGGAGCAATACTTTGGAGCTGTATGAGTTATACTGCGACGAAGTTTGTGACGAATGCAACGATGCGGACCGCCCTATCTAAATTAAATTCTTGTAAATTTTGATGCAATGCGAAGGTTTGGACTGAGAAAATGCTTGAGTAGTTGTATGAGTTATACTACTTCCAAGCTTTCGAGGGAAAACCGAGCAGTGCGCAAAATTTAGATGAATTTTGCTACTTCGACGACGTGACGAACGAGGGTGTTTGTGTATCCCATCTCATTATCATACCACGACATCACCTTAACGAGATTCCCATCAACAACGCGTGTCATCTCAAGATCAACAATCGCACCGTAGCGCTGTCCTTTTATGTCTGAAGACACAAGCGGCTCATCAGTTGCAGTATATATTCCCTCCCATTTTGGGTCTTTTGCCGCATCGCGGAGAATTTGCTTTACCTCTTCCGCCGTCGTATTACGTTTTGAGATAAACGTCACATCAGCAATTGAACCCGCAATGACTGGTACGCGAACAGAGATGCCGTCGAATTTTCCCTTGAGGTCGGTGAGTGCCTCAGTGACCGCGATCGCCGCACCCGTTGATGATGGCACCATATTCATCGCGGCCGCACGACCTTCACGCAAATCTTTTCCTGCGGGACTATCGATAAGTCTTTGGCTTGCGGTATATGCATGTGTCGTATTTAAGATAGCTTTCTCGATACCAATTGTTTGATTCAAAATATACATCACCGATGATACGGCATTCGTCGTACATGAGGCATTGGAAGAAATTTGACTTGTCGCAAGTTTTTCTTGATTAATGCCCATAAGTACCGTCTCACCAACGACACCGTCAACATGGGGCCCCTTCACTGGTGCCGTGATTACGACGCGCTTTGCTCCTGAATCAAGATGTACTTTCGCTTTATCATACGCAGTATAAAAACCCGTCGACTCAACGACAATATCTATTTCATATTTTGCCCATGGAAGTTTTGTGGGATCCTTCTCTTGTATTAAGATAATCTTCTTCCCATCAACAAGAAATCCCGCATCCTCAGAACCCCCAGGAGGAACAAATGTCACCGCAAAATCAGAACGTCCATAGGTTGAATCATATTTCAAGAGATATGCCATCGTTGCGGCATCGCCCAAGTCATTGACGATAACGACCTCTATCGACGGCTCAGTGCGAGCGAGCTTATAAAATGCACGACCGATACGACCAAACCCATTAATTGCGACGCGTACTTTTTTATCCATAATTTCAGATTAAGCTAATTCCTTTAATTATATTGTCTTTTCGACTTTTTGTCCTGTGTATGGAAATATATATATTTTTACACCAAAAAATCTTCTTTCACTACGCCAGATTTCAATTCTCGCTCTTTCGTACGGAGCACTTCATGGTATGTTCCATCAGGAAGTTTTTCTTCAATGGTAATAAAGTATGTTCCCGGTGGAACAAGGAAGTAGAATCTCCCCGTTTCATCAGCGACAGTCTTCTTCACCACCATATTGAGTCCGGGAAGCCATATCTTAATAAGTGCAAATGGAATCGCATTACCCGTTGCTTTATTTATGACACGAGTAACCGTATGCGTCGCTTTCCAAAATATCTGAAAACTGGCGATGCTTAAATAAGAAAGCATGATAAGTATATTCAGTAACGTCGGAGCAATCACCAGCGAGAGCATGGAAAATACCATACCCACATAGAAGATAATATTAAATACCCAAAGGCGAATATTTGTCTTTTTTGAATAAACCTGAAACACCTTGTCTTTATTTTTTGCAAATTCATTCCAATCAAATTCTATTGGGTCGAGGGGAATGTTATACGCGATCGCGCTTCCCTCATGTACTTGAAATGGGTCTCCGAAGTATAAATTTTCATAAAGCTCATCGTGAGCACGACCCTTTAATTTATCTGAGGGGAATTTGTAGTGCGTCTTATTTGCCACGATCACATATTCACCAGGATTTAAGAGGAAGCCGTAGCGTCCGTCAAGATCCGTAATCGCCTCGCCTTTTGATTGTTGCGTATTATTCACCTGCGCGACCACCACAGCCGGGTCAAGTGGGCGCTTTGTTACGGAGTCATAGACTACCCCCCATGGTTCATTTCGCTTTCTACGGAAGAGTCCCGTTATTAATCCTATCAATCTCAAAAGAAGCAAGTATAAATCATAGACTGATCCAACATTTGTCGCCAAGAGAACCGCCTGCGATGCCCCAATCGCAATACCAACGGGTGCGGCGATAGGAGCAACGGCCGTCACGGGGGCTGCAATTGCTTCAATGGCTCTATTGATGGCTTCTGTTATCCTCACGGGAATAATCGAAGGAAGTTTCATGGGAATGTAGACATCAAATATGCCCGCAACTCGAAAAACTCCTTGCTTTTCATGATCAAGAATACTAATAGTGAAAGGATATTTTCCATCCTTACTAAACACAGGAATAACTCCTTCATATGCACTTTTTGATGCATTTATACTAATAAGATATGCCGAAATTTTTCCATTTTGATTTGGATCTTCGATGGCGATTGCAATGGTCTTTAGTACCTCGGGTAATTTCCCATATAGAATCGAAACGCGAACATTTTTTTCACCATTTGTCCGTACAATGCCACGTCTTATCGGAAGTACTTCTTCGATTGTGCCAATTTGCGTAAATATAAAATCATTAATAGTAATTTTCTGAATCTCTGCACTTGGCGTACCCGTTAGAGGAAAATCAACAAATGGTCCCGTTGAGGTACTCGTGATAGGGGGAAATATTGGCACTGACGTAGTACCTACACCTGTTGACGAAGGGGGTAGTGTGGTACTAGTGGGGGGGGTTGTTGTATTCTCACTACCCACTCCGCTTGATGGTGGGGGTAGCGAGAGTACTGGCGGAGGAACAACAGTGACCAATGTCATTGCGGACGTAATCGCTCCAGAAGAATAATTCAATGAGTTGTCACGAGCAAATGCGGTGTAATAATAATGTGTACCTTCCATAAGCCCTAAATCAACAAATGATTGTGCTCCGCCATCGTACACAAGCACTCCATCAGTTGAATTTGCCGGATATCCTGAGGTGCGACGCATGATGCGGACTGCCTGGAAATCTACGTCCGAAGGATTCACCCACGAGAGTGCGATGGTA
>DIZR01000038.1:5235-28822 GCA_002429425.1 Patescibacteria group bacterium UBA6023 | reverse complement strand
AAATCCGGGAATCGCACTAAAACCACTCGGATTTGCCGGAGGAGTAGTGTCTGGTGGCGGAGGTGCAGTTTGCGTAGTAAATGTTCCCGTGCTTGGAATACTTACGTTTCCTGATGGATCCACCACAGTAATACGAAAATAATACTGCGTACTCGTTGCAAGACCCACGATACCCATCGAATGAGTAAGGCTATATCCTATCTCACCTGCTGTTCCATTTGTATACGCAGTGGTTGTTCCCCACGAGAGAGTCCCAAGCGCGTTTTCACTTGTATTAAATCCAATTGTTGCGGTGGTATATGTTACCGCAGGGACAATACTCGAAACAACGGGAGCAATGTTATCAAGTGTGGTAAAAACCCACGTAGAATTTCCGGAAATACCCGCAAATGCATTTCCTGATTGATCAATAAATGTTCCAAAGTCCATCTCAACGTAATACTGCATACTCGACTCAAGTGGAGAAGATGTCACGATTGTTGCAGTAGTGCTTAAAAGTGTTACTTGTCCAGATGCAACTGGAATCGTTTCAAAAATCGACCCGTTTGAAAAACGCTTTATCGTAATATTTCCTGATGCCTTATTTACCAACTCACTGAATGTTACCGATAATGTTGACGTCGATGAAATCCCAATTGAGTTATTTGCTGGTGAATAGCTTATCACTGTAGGTGGAGTTACGTCACCACCACCGCCACTGGGAGCAGCAAGTGTCGTTGCACTCGCACCCCCCGATTGTCCGGAATAATTCATTGACGTATCAAATGCTTCAACCGTGTATGAGTAGAGTGTCGATGCCGCAAGACCAGTATCTGAAAACGTAACACTTGTCGTAGTACCAACAACCGTTCCTCCTCTTCTCACGATGTATCCCCCAACCGCAACATTATCCGTGGATGCAGTCCATGCAAGATTGATTTGCGCAGTTGAAATAGCAGTCGCACCAAGTCCGGTTGGGATGCCGGGCGGGGTTACATCAGCAACAACACTCACACCAACAGTAATTTGATTCCCCGTCGCGTACGCAATAGATGATACTCCGCCAAAAAATATGGCGAGTAGAATATATACAGTTGTAATATATGTGCGGTGCATTTTTTTAGAGTGCAAGAATGGTGAGTGTTGTCGTTGCAACATAGCTTCCTAGCGCTTGCGTATTTGATACTCCTGATTCCGCACGAAAACGCACACTTGTTACTGTGCCAGAAGGATTATTTGGACTGGTACGGGTCACAATAGTATTGGCAGTTGTTTGGAGTGGAGACCAGCATGCGCTTAGAGTATCAAGCGACCCCGCATTACATATCGTACCATTGTCTTTAAATTTCTGTACAATGTCCGTTCCTTCAGGTGAAAATCCAAAACGGTTCGCGGTAGTGGGTGTAATAAATGTAAAATCCGGATTTGCCCCCGCAGGAACATAATCCGCAAAATTATTTACGCCTGACACAAGCGCAGGTGAACCTGAGGAGCGAATATTCATCGTATACCCCGCAGCATTGTCGGTGGTAACTGTCCAGGTCGCAAGCCCATTTGCAACACCACCACCGAGAGCTAAAATGCTTGGTGACAATGTTACATTTGGTGAAGAAGTGATTGCGAGGTACGTTTGTTGCATTTGCTGATAGCCCGCTTTGATGTTGTATGTCGCACTGGTGGACGTACCGACACCTTCTTCACTGAGTGTGTCTTCCGCACGATATGAAGTCGATGTGGAAAAAATTCCACCGATATTCACACTATCGGTTTGGATACGATAATTTGAACTTGAGGCAATGTATGCGGATGCAACTGGGAGTGCAATAACCAGCATCGCAATGAAAGTAAATACCATAGTAAATATTCGTAAGGAAGTTTTCATAGTAACTTATGCAACAAAATGTTTTGACAATGCAAGCGAACGACGAATAAGCCACGTAAGAAAAATTATTCCAAGGATGATCACGGTCATACCCATCGCTCCCGGAATGACAAAAAATCCAACCTCACTTTCATCGACAATATCTTTATAACCACGATTAAGTTCCAAGTGGGCTCTATAATATCCGATTGGAAGTACATCACGTACGTCAACCTCACGCATGCGTGTTTCTGATGGAAGTACTGCAAGAGGGTCAATAATGTATGTTTTTGCCGTACCGATAAGTGGGGTGAGCGTAAGTCGACCGTATGGATTCACATGGACTGTTCCGGTATTTTCATATGCAACTTGAAATTTGAGTGGCGTATCACCACTCGGTACCGGTGTCGTCTTTGCATTATTAAAAAGTCCAAAGGCAACAAGGTGCCCCTTCTCCTTCGCTTCACCCCTCACACGTACATAAAAAAGCGTCGCGAGTCGACTCTCAACAGCAATGTTCATATCTTGTTTTGTGCCAACAGAAAGTATCGGCTTTAAAGTCAGCACCACTGAGCCATACCGTCCGCCCGCCTCAGTGTCACTCGGGATGTGCACCGTAATGGGAAGTTGTACTTCTTTTCCGGAAAGAATATTAAATGATTGTTTTGTTGTACTAAAAAGTTCCTTGAGTGGATATGCACCGCCATTTTTCCCGAGTAATCTGATCGGCTCATCATTGGGAGTCGTTTGTATATTTGTAGCAACATCTTCATATGAAACACTTACCAAAAGCGGGAACGCGGTACCATTCGAAAGTGTGAGTACTCGAGTTTCTTCCTCACCGGGTAAAATAGCAAGTTCTATTTTTGCCGGTTGAACGATAAATGCTCCAGTCGGAAGCGTTTCTGCCGCAAAAGCGTTCGTAGGAGCTATGGAAAATAAGTAGGTGGCAATAAAAACCATCGTAAATAATACACCCTCCACCTGAGTGGTAAATTTCTTCATTCCCTTATTATATGAAGAAATACCAAAGGTTGCCATACCCATTACTCTCCTGTTGATGTTGCAATGCGAGCATTATGTGGAATAACGCTGTATTCGTGAGCGTCGCCAGCATTATTACGAAAAATTGGTTGAATTAAAATCGAATTGTTGTTGCCTCCCTTCGCTACAATAATCTCATCTGAAAATGGAAGTATTGTAGGAGCAGATTTCTCTTCTGTGTTTGTCGCATTAGGAAGTACCTTCTCATGTTTCGGCTGGAGTGCCGCACCAACACCAGCGACATATGACACGGAATTTCCAATAAGTGATATATTTCTATTCACTCCACCAAGAAGCACTACTGTTGTTCCGAGAAAAAATATGGCAAACGCGAGATTTAATCCGGTACTTTTTAATAGCGGATATTTTTCGCGCAAAATGAGATGATGTTCCCCTTCTGACACTGGAAGAGTTGCTGGTATTTCCATCG
The DNA here is from genome assembly GCA_002429425.1 of Patescibacteria group bacterium UBA6023. Classification (GTDB taxonomy): domain Bacteria; phylum Patescibacteriota; class Minisyncoccia; order Phycocordibacterales; family UBA6899; genus MHLP01. The sequence continues at coordinate 25,508 of DIZR01000038.1, read as the reverse complement.
GAATTTGTGGCATCACTCGAATGGCAGGAATGCTTGGAAATTTTCTTTCAACATGCCTTTCGGGTTCCTCCACTGGAAGTGCCACAACAGTAGGCGCAATGACATATGGCGCCTTTGGAACAAGCAGAACTGGAGAAATGCCAGATGGGATTGCGTCATTTGTCTTCGTCACGGTATCATTTTTTTCTTTTTTGCCAAATTTTTGTGGCTCAAATACAATAACACGTTTATCTCTACCCAGATCAGGAATTCCAGAATGTGAGTCGCCTACAAACTCTTGTGTGGTTATTGTTTTCCGTGGAGGAAATACTGCACTTCCCACCGTAGGAAAAAGAGGAAGTGACTCATGATGTTCGGTCGCATCAACAGCAGTCTTGATCGGGTGATACGGTGAAGAAATTGGAGTTACTGATGCAGATGACTCCTGAGGAGAAACCTGACTTTCCACATGCTTCGCTCCGAATTGTTCAGATCCCCCAAGAAGCATTGCATCCCATTCATCTCTTTCTGTTTGTTTCGAAATAGATTTTTCACGTTCGAAAGATACTGGGAGATTTTTTACTGGCTTATGAGGAATTGCGTACAACGGAATTTCACTAACAAAATGATGATGCAACATTGGCGCGGATGAGGGCGGAGGGACAATTGCCACAACGGGTATTTCGTTGGAAATTTTATTTATTGCCTTAGTCTGAATAGTAGAGAGGGGTGGAGTCAATACGGATACCTCAGATGATTGCTGACTAGTTTTGGTAACCGGCACAGGGATTGTAGGCTGTTCCGGTGGAACAATTACCGTATCACTCGCAATCGGTGCGGGTGGTACAGAAAAATTCTCAGTTACTACCGGAGCGATAGACTTCACAATTAGAGGTTCAACCGATAGAGCATTTGTGGCAACCGCGATAGACGGTATCGAGGTGGGAATTGGAGCAAATTGCTTTGCTGTTTCCTCGGCTACGGGAGCAACGAGAGTCACTCCATCCTCTTTAACTTGTGGAGGAACTGCACCAAGAGACATTGGGACCGCCTCATTCTCGTTTACTTCATCTCCTTGCACCGAATCAGAGACGACCGATCGACCGACATATGAAAATGGCGACGTGCCGAGTGTGCGTGGTGAAATATCTCTCTTCTCACCAAAAGGAGGAGTGACTTCTGGTGTAACTATTTTTGTGTCTTCGTCGGTGATTATCTCATTAATGCCCGGAACTGATTTTTGAGCATCGGGAGAATCTGTTAATTCTTTCTTATCAACGAACACAATATCATCATATGAAAGAAGTATCGTATGTGTCTCACGCAATAATGACTCGAGCTCAATAACAAATTGGCCATTCGTCCAGATACGATATTCAACCTTATTCAATCGACAAAGTCGCTCCAAATATTCTTTGGTGTACCCGGATATTTTGCTTCCTACCTCAAGGGTGACATATTGAGGTTCTTTTGCCTCACCAGAGAGTTGAGCAAGTGATTTCGTGCCAAAGTCCATACCACTTAGAATACAACAAAATTAGTAAATCGCAACGTGTTCATTGCGAATAAAATGAGCGTACTGTATATAAATCATTCTCCGAGGAGTTTTTTGAAAATTTCACCGAGCACTTGAGGGTTTGCCGGTCACAAGTTACTAAGTCTTTTGTTTCGGTTGACTCACAAAAGACTAAGTACTTTCGACCCCGTCTCGCACGTCTCTCAGAATCGACATTGCTCCGACTTTCGGCAAACAAACAAAACACGAGCAGTCGTGTTTTTGTGCGTTGGGGTAAGTGTGCTTTTCTATGCGAGGAGTTTTTTGAAAATTTCACCGAGCACTTGAGGGTTTGCCGAACCTTTTGATGCCTTCATTCCCTGCCCGATGAAGAATTGGAGAAGTGCAACTTTCCCACTTTTGTACTCAGCAACAACGTTGGAGTTTGATGCAATAATTTCTTTTACAATAAGCTCAAGTGCACCCATGTCACTCTTCTGAATAAGTCCATTCGTTTCTGCAATTTCTTCAGGATTTCCACCTTCACGATACATGATGGCAAGCGTATCCTTTGCCCCACGTGAAGAAAGATCGCCCGCACCGACCATTCGTATGAGCGCAATAAATGTATCAACAGTAACCATCCCCATCCCCGTTGTACCCCCCTTCATGAGTGCAGTGAGGTCTGAAGTAATATAGTTTGATGCGAGTTTTATCAATTCTTTGTCACTGGAAAGTTTCGTTGCCACATCGGTAAAAAATCCTCCAATGACCATATCGGTAACAAATATTTCAATAATCGCATCGGGAAATCCAAATTCACCCGCAAGTCGTGCGCGTCTTTCCCATGGAAGCTCCGGCATCGTCGATTGCAAATTTTGAAATTCGGGAATCTCAGAAATTTTCATCTTCGGCAAATCAGGATCCGGAAAGTAGCGATAATCATTCGCATTCTCTTTTTTGCGCTGACTAAATGTCTTCCCCGTATTCTCATCCCACCCACGTGTTTCTTGTACAATTTTTTCACCTCGACCCAGCACTTCTGCATGACGCTTCATCTCATATGCAATAGCATCGCCCACGGCCTTAAATGAATTGATATTTTTGACCTCCACCTTAGTACCAAATGTTTCGGTTTCTGAAATAGAAATATTCACTTCGACACGCATCTCCCCTTTTTCCATATTTGCATCTGAAACTCCGATGTAACGCAAGAGGAGTTGTAATTCTTTTGCAAAACGCATTGCTGTCTCCGCATCATGAATAACTGCCTCGGTAACAAGCTCCATCAGTGGCACTCCTGCGCGATTGTAATCAACAAGAGAATAATCTCCCTTATCATGTCGCGAGCTCCCAGTATCCTCTTCAAGATGAATACGCGTAATATCGACTCCCGCAAGTGTCCCCGCGGAAACAAGTGGATATTTGTACTGACTGATCTGATACCCTTTTGGCATATCGGGATAAAAATAATTCTTACGGTCCCACTCCGTGAAGTCTGCAAGTGTCGAGCCGATTGCAGTACCGACACGAAGGACGTGCTCAACGGCTTTTTTATTGATGACCGGAAGTGCTCCCGGTTGCGCAGTACACACCGGACACACATTCCAGTTTGGACGCACCTCATCGGGGTCGTTCTTGCAACGACAAAACATCTTCGTCGTTGTTTTCAACTCCGCATGTACTTCCAGTCCAATTGTTGTCTTATATGCCATAGATTAAAAGATTCTATCACATATCCGAGAATTTTCTCAAACCCTTACAATCAACCAATTATTCTAGTTATAATTATTTTGCGACATCCCCAAGCACGCAGACGGCGTGGCCTTCGGGTTTGACGTTCGCGTAGATCGCTTCGATGGTGCCAGTGGGGTCGATGACAAAAGTTCCGCGATTGATGCCCATGTACTTTTTGCCATACATACTCTTTTCTACCCACACGCCGAATGCCGTTGCAACCTTGTGTTCCACATCCGAAAGAAGTGGGAAGGTAATGCCGTCCTTTACGATAAACTGTAAATGACTCTCGATGGAATCGGGGCTCACACCAAATATTCGAACACCTGCTTCGGAAAATTTCTTACTGAACGCAGTGAACTCTATCGCCTCAACAGTACATCCGCTCGTCATGTCTTTCGGATAAAAATAAAGTACGTAGCGCGAACCGAGCAGCAATATACTTGAGATAATTCCGCCGTCACTCGAGACAAGTGAAAACGCAGGTGCTTTTCCCCCCACTTTGAGTGACAAAGTTTTAGTAACCGCTACTTTCTTTTTCGCCACAGTTTTCTTGGTAACAACCTTCTTTTTTGAAACAGGTATTTTAGGTTTCATTCATCAATTCTAACACAAAAAATTCGTGGAGGGAGCAAATTATTCGGACGACAATTCCTTTGCGCGGAGCATCTTCACAAATGCATCGCCAAACTCCTTGATCGCAGGATCGTCATATATTGATATGAGGAAAACTTTCCGCTTGAGTTTGCTGAGTTTTTTGACCGCTGCGAGCTTGGTTGCCTCGTCAACCATATCGGTTTTTGTCAAAATAATAATCTCCTCTTTTTCTGCAAGCTCTTTGCTGTATGTTTCAAGCTCTTTGCGAATGACCTTGTATGCCTCAAGCACGTCTTCGTTTTCGAGTGAGATAAGGTGCGCGATCATTTTTGTGCGATTGATGTGACGAAGGAATTTGTGCCCAAGTCCCTTCCCCTCTGATGCACCCTCGATTAGTCCCGGGATATCGGCGAGGACATATCCATAAAATGCACCGAGGTTTGGCTCGAGGGTCGTGAACTCATACGCTCCAACCTTTGCACTCGCATTAGTGAGCACGTTTAAAAGTGATGACTTGCCTGCATTCGGAAATCCGGCAAAGCCTACATCAACAACGAGTTGCAATTCAATAAAAAAATCTGCCTCTTCACATGGATATCCCGGTGAAAAACGCTCTGGTGCCTGAACAATAGAACTCTTATAGTGCTCGTTGCCAAATCCACCGTCGCCACCCTTCAATATGAGTATTGGTTTGTCTTCGGAAAGTACGTGGATAATTTTTCCAGTTTTTTTGTTTGTTACAATAGAGCCGATAGGAAGCTTCATCACAAAGTCCGCACCGTCCGCGCCATGTAAACTGTCTTTTTTCCCAGGTCCACCATCTTCAGCCTGAAATTCTTTTTCGTGTCGATATTTAAAAAGTAACCCAAGGTCGCGTGAGCCGATAAGGTAGACACTTCCTCCGCGCCCACCATCTCCGCCGGATGGACCCGCGAATTCGCGACCTTTTTCATGACGAAAACGCGCGACACCTGTCCCACCATTCCCTGCGCGAATATGTACGCTTAATTCATCAACAAATGCCATAAGTAATATAATTATAAAACTCGCGCATTTGGATGCAGTTCGAGGCGCAAGTGAGGCTTACGATCCAGATGTAGATATACTACTGCGTGGAAGTAAGCGGACGAAGCAACAAAGAAATGCATCAAATGCGGAAGTTTTATGATATTACGCATCACACGCCATTATTGCAAGTTTTAATGCGCTTTCTTTTGTTTCCGTCACGGCAATATAGCGCCGATTGTGACAAAAGACTGAGTCGGGAAGCCCCGTGACTGCCGCAAGTTCTCCATCAAATTTACCCGCCCATGCCTCTGGTAAGTCCTTGCGATTTGCGAAGCCATATGGATTATCGCGCACACATTCAACTTCCCAGAAACCATTTTGACTTTTGGGCTTCACAATATAGAGTGGCTCGGGGTGTGCCGCAAGTATTCCTTGCCATGGATATGGACCATCAAGCACGATAATGCGCTTGTCTTCTGTTTTTTGATATGCCTCTTCAACGATTATCCCGCCTTCCAATTTATTTCGCTCCACAACGATCGTAAGTTCGAGCATCCGACGCAAGAATTTCACAAGCTCCATGAAACGAGCATCGTGCGTTGCCTCGCCTTTCCAGGTAGGACGAAACATTGCAACAATGAACTGTAGAATAAGCGGCTCAACATCAATTCGTACAAGTCCATAATAATCGATACCATTGTCTCCCATGTCGACGGGGTATCCTATCTGCTCATCAATTGCATGTGCAACTTCCTTGGAACCACAGATAATTTCACCATAATGTTTCCATACCAGCCCAAATGCGGAATACGGTATGCCATTTTCACGAGCACCCGCGCCGCCATGCTGATGATGATCAAAGCGATTCGTTGCGGGGTCATAGATCGCACCAACATCAATGACGAAGTCCCCCGTTGCGATGATTTCTGAATCGCGTGTGCGAATCACCTCATAGGGTTTGCCGTCAAAATACAATTCAAGCGCAGCCACTGCCAATAATTCATCTGCATGAAAGGTACCACTGTGCGTAACGATGCGTATTTTTTTTTCTTCCATATTTATATGCTCATTATTTTATTCTCCACCAAGTTTTCCATCTGCTCCTAATACAATTCTGTTTAATATTGCACTGATAATCGAGACGATAAGTGCACCAAGTACCGCCCACCAAAATGTATCAACAGTAAATCCTTTGATAAATTTTCCCACAAGCCAAAATGTAAATCCGTTTACAATGAATGCAAAAAGCCCGAGTGTAATAATGGTAATTGGAAGAGAGAGAAGCTTCAACACTGGGCGCACGGTCACATTGAGTACCCCAAGGAGGAGTGCCGCCCATAATGCAGTTTTGTAATCTGGCACATGGATACCGGGAAGAAAATTCCCAACAGCAAATATTGCTAATGCAGTGAGTAGCCATTTAATAATAAGTGTTGTCATGTGTATATTCTACATTAAAAAGATAAATTCCGCACAAAAGATTAAAGACCGCTCCGAGGAGTGGTCTTTAAAAGTGAATCGAACTAATCGATTCATGTAAAGAGTATAATCCTCTTCCGGAAAGTATGCAAGTTTTACCTGTGGATAAGTACCTAATTCTTTTTTTGTAAAAAAATACCGCACTTATCATGCAGTATAACAAATTGAACGACTTAGATATCAAAGTTTTGACCCTTTTTCATGAGTGTGTGCGCACCAAGAATAAGTGACTGCAATTCTTCATTTTGGACATACATACGATACTGCGCCCCACAATATGGGCACACAATTTGAGATTGGGAATCATCATTTTTCCGATAATCACCTTCAGTACACCCTCGTGGAGGAACGTAGAATACCGCCTGGCGAAAAACCCACTCCGAAAGTGCAGCCTCCTTATCGCACTTTGCGCACTGGATATTCGTCTTCTTCAACTCTTCTTGCCGTAACTCGCGTAAATCCTCGAGGATTTTCTTATGTCTTTCGATTCGCGCATCAACTTGCCGTAATGAACTCATGAATTCCCTCCATTGCTGTTCAGTTTCTCATGTGAATCTATCACACTACGAGGGAAGCGCAATCTTCCCGCGAGAGACGGCAATCAATCCCTCCTTTTTAAGATCGCTAAGGATTTCACTCATATCAAATGCATTCTTTCCGATACGATCAGAGAGCATTGTGATAGATATCTTTTTTTCTTTTGTGAGCAAGCGGAGAATCTTTCCACGATAAAAACGTCGTGAATCAGTAAATTTTGCCTGAGGTTTCTTGTAGACAAAATCACCAACCGATCCATGGAGCTTCGTGAACGGACAATCATAGGAGTGATTACGTGCAGTGCATAGCATTGCTCCGACATCAAGCATCGCATAATTCCACATTCTTCCTTTCCCTCTTGGAATGAGTGTTTTTGCAAATATATATAACTCTTTGTCGGAAGGTAGTTTTTTGTCAAGGTTCAACCTTGACAATTTTGTCGGTGGAAAGAAAACGCGAATGAGGATACGGCGAATATTTGTATCGATCATCGGGGCGTCTCCATGAAATGCAAATGATGAAAGTGCAGCTGCGGTCGAAGGTCCGATGCCGGGGAGTTTTTTCAGTTCCATTTCGTCTACAGGAAACTTCCCTGCATATTGCACAACAACCATCTTTGCACATTCATGTAAATATTTTGCACGACGATTATACCCAAGCCCACTCCACGCACGAAGTACGTCTCCGAGCGAAGCGGACGCAAGTTGATTGACACTAGGAAATTGTTTTAAAAATTCAGCATACTTCGTCCGTACACGTTCCACTTGTGTCTGCTGGAGCATGATTTCTGAAACAAGTATGCAATATGGATTCTCAGTTTCACGCCACAGCATGACGCGCTCATTCGTCCTATGCCAATTAAAAAGCGTGCGAGTGAATATCTTTTTCTTTTCATCAATAGTCATTCATACATTCTCGCACAACAAAAAACACCCGACAAATGTCGGGTGTTACTTCAAAACCTTGAGAGTGCACATCACCGTAAATCAGTTTCCAAGGAGAGACCTTTCAAAGCCAAGGACTCACCCTGGAAACTTGCAGGCAACAAAGAAATGTGCCAATTTCAAAGTTCTGCCTACATCAAACCGGTTTGACGGAGCAACGCATCCTCACTTGGCTCGCGACCGCGAAACGCCTTGAAACTTTCCATTATTGGACGTGCACTCCCGACTTCAAGCACTTCAGTAAGGAATCGCGCACCAATTCCGGGATTAAAAATATTCCCCGTCTCCATATATGTCTCAAAGACATCTGCCGCGAGGACTTCTGCCCACTTGTAACTGTAGTATCCTGCTCCATATCCTCCGGAAAAAATATGCGAGAAACCAGTAAGAAAACGGTCGTTCGAATATATCGGAGTTACGCGGATACGTTTGCGGATCTCACTAAGCACCTCATTTGGCTCACGAGGATTCGCAGGGTCATATTTGCCATATAATTCCAAATCAACAATGGCAAATTCCAACTGTCGCGCAGTCGCCATTGCGGTTTGAAAATATTTCGCAGCAATGAGTCGGTCACATAATTCATCGGGAATCACTTCTCCCGTCTCGCGATTGCTGGACATCGACTTGAGCATATCTTTATCCCAACACCAGTTTTCCATCACCTGACTTGGACATTCAACCGCATCCCATTCAACATGCATCATCCCCACGCTCGAATACTCTGTTGTACCAAGTACATGATGAAGCACATGTCCAAACTCATGGAATACCGTCTCGACTTCCGCGTGAGTCAAATAGCCATCACTCTCCTCTTTAGGCTCAATGAAATTGCAATTAAGATATGCGACAGGAAGCTGGACAACTTCACCAATTTTCCTACGAACAATACAATCATCCATCCATGCACCGCCACGCTTTTTCTCCCGTGCATACAAGTCGGCATAGAAACCACCACGGAGTTCATTGAGGGCATCGTAGACGCGATAGAATTTTACTCCATTACGCCACACAGAAATGTTTACATCTTCCTCTACGCGCATTCCATAAATCTTACCGATTAAACCGAACACACCATCGAAAACTTTTGTGGACGGAAAATAAGAACGCAATTCCTCATCGGAAACATTGTACTCGGCAAGTCGCAACTTTTCGGACACATAACCAATATCCCATGGCATCAATTCTGCAATACCAAGTTTTTCTGCTGCGAATTGTACAAGTGCATTGTATTCACGTGAGGCACCATCCTTACTCTTTGCAGCAAGTCGCTCAAGAAATGCGAGCACTTCACTAACTGATGGTGCCATCTTCGTATCAAGTGAGAGTTCTGCGTAATTTGCAAATCCAAGTAATTTTGCCTTTTCATCAACAGACGCAAGTATCTCTTTAATAAGTGGACCATTATCGAGTTCCGGTTTTGGTCCGAGCTCGGAGGCACGCGTATTGTACATCACGAAAACTTCTTCCCGCAATTGCCGATTGTCTGCATGTTCAAGCACTGCGAAAACCACGGGTTGCTGGAGGGTCAATATATAACCCGGCAATTTTTTTTCTTCCGCCTTCGTACGCATTTGTGCTATTGCATCATTTGGAATACCCACAAGCACTGAAGCGTCAACAACATGCTTCGCCCAAACTTCCTGTGCATCAACAAGATGATTTTCAAAATCTTCAGTCAATTGTGCATGCGTTGTATTAATGGTCTTCAATCGAGCTTTTTTCTCGGGCGACAACGCGACACCGGAACGCTTGAAATCATCGATGGTGTCATCAATGATTTTTTTCTCTGCACTTCCAAGTGTTTGATATTCATCAGCATTTTTAAATGCAACATATGCACGATACATTCCCTCATGTTGTCCCATATCTGAGTAATACTCGGAAATGAGCACGGTGCCCTTTTTACACTCTTCGCGAAGTTCATCAGTCTGCAATACATTACTTAAATGCATCGCGGTTCCCCAAAGCCTACGCATCTCCTCACCAAACTCCTCACCGGCAAGTACCAGTGACGCAAAAGTGTGTGATTCTTTTTGTGCGATTGCATCGGCAAACGCTCGTCCATTTTTTAAGTATTCGCTTAATTCCTGAATAAGCGTTTTCACGTCAAAACCTTCCCATATCGGATAGGTCAGCACTGCCTTTGTTCCGCTTGGTTGCACAATTGCTTGAGATTCAAATTTCATCATATACCTTTCAAAAAATTACAACGAACGATAGTCCAATGACATACTAATACCCACAGAATCAAAGTCAATCACCATGCCCCTCGCCTGCGATACGTTTTATCGGTCGTCCCTTTACTACTTGCGGATATATCTCAAGAAGCGCAAAAAAGAATGCGAGGACAATTGGACCTGCGAGAAATCCTACGGGGCCAAAGTATGCCAACCCACCAAAAACTGAAAGGAGGATAAGGAAGGGGTGCACATCAATTCCTTTTTTCATCATATACGGCCGAAGAATGTTATCAACAAGCCCAACAAAGAGAACCCCCCACAACAAAAGCCCGATTCCTGAACCAATATGCCCAGTGACAAGAAGCCAGATTGACATCGGAACAGTAATAATTCCTGTTCCAACAACCGGGATAAGTGCTGCTATTGTCGATATTGTACCCCAGATAACAGGATTCGGGATACCAAAGAACATGAAACCAACCCCCACGAGCGCACCCTGCACGATTGCAGTAGTGAGCGCACCTTTTACTACAGACGAAACAGCAAGTTGTATCTTCGCAATAATGCTTTCATCATAATTGTCCGCTAGAGGACTCCACTCTAATGCAAATGCATGGAGCCTCGCACCGTCACGATAAAAGAAAAACATCGCAATAATAATAATAAAGATCTGAAAGGTGAATTCAAGAATACTTGAAAAGAAGGTATTCAAATTTGCGGCAACCCAACGCAACGCGGTTTCAAGATACACATAAAGATTCGCATTCATTTTAAAAGCAGGAATTAATTTTTGAATGTATCCTTCGAATGTTTTTGTCACCGTATCAACAACGGCAAAAGCGGCATTCCCCTCAGTCAGCGATCCGTAAATTGTTACTACTTCTTGGAACATCAACACTCCGATAAATATCAGTGGAACAAGAATAAGACACAATACAACGAGTACGGTAAGAAATGCCGAAAGTGAACCATTCCCTTTCGTCCACTTCAACATGCGTCGATGAATTGGCGAAAAAAGTATTGTAAATACTCCTGCGAGAAACAGGGGTGTCAAATATGGACTCATGATAAAAAATGCCAGTGCGCCAACGGTACCAAAAAGAATCCAGAAAAATACCAATTCTCCAATTTGTGGTTTCATCATATTTTCCTAGTATACCGAATGACGACTGTTTTCAAAAGCTAATTATGAGGTGTGTCCTGTTTGAGCTTCTTCAAGTAGCTAATCAAAAGAAAACTTACCATCGCAACAAGCAGAATAAGCGCCCCATTTAATATGTTTTTGTTTCGCTCAGAAAATGGGAGTTCGGGAGCTTTCACTGGAACGTACGCGGGATTTATCGCAGATACACCGAGCACCACCGGAGGAAGTGTCGCAGACTCGATGTACTGAAAAAAGCGGGCAATGTCATACTGCGGTCTTCGTGAATCACCTTTTCCATAATAGAGCGAATAACTCATATTGGGATTTGCACTGAACACCACCGAACGAACGACTCCCTCCATTGCAACGGTATTTTCCCAATTTATCGGCTGGTTGTCTTCATTGAATACCACTACTCGGATAAAGCGCGTTGCACTTTCAGGATATACAACTGAAAAATCACTTCCCGTAAATAGTGCTGTTTTTAAAGAAAATACATACCCTTGACCCAACAATGACCACGAAGTTGCATCATTACTTCCTTGAATAACCACCCTCCTGCTAAAGTTCTGAGTATCAACGCTTGGAGTAAGAGTGATTTTTCTTGTCGCGATACCAGCACCACCAAGATCAACAAGTATCTCCGTTGATCGCTCATTTGCATTTTGGGTAACTGTGTCTGATTCATTCATGTGACTTTTTGTTGCATCACGAAGAAGTATGCGTAGCACTTTCGCACTTTCCACTCGCACATCACTCCCCTCACCACGACCAATGACCACACGCATATATCGTGAAGTACTTTCGGGATAATAGACGTCGCCACTTCCCGCATTAAATCCGAGTGCTTGGTCATAAAAATTATAAATATTGTTCGTATCACTCAGAAGTCTCCATCCTTTATCGAAATGCCCAATCGCTGTATCTGATGCATATATAGCAACAGGACGTTTGAAATTTTTTGAAGATGAATTAATCACTACGTGGTCATGTATCGTCCCATTTACTCCAAGGTCGAGCATAAACATTGTCTCTCCATTCTTTACTGAAAGATCACGCATGGTTACCGGGACATAATCCGTCCGGACTTGTTCATTTTCAGTCACAAGCTGATATGGTACTTCTCCTCCACTGCCATCGATAATGCGTAAATCGGCGAGGTCTGTGCGAGAGAGCGTGCTCACCGTACGATCAACATCAAACTTGACATACGTGCCTGGAAGCTTGATGTTGTTGCCCATATTGATTGGTCGTACATACTGAAAGTCTGCAGGAGCAAAATCTGCATATGCAGTTCCAACAAGAAATAAGGTGATAAAAGAAATGGCAAATATGTATTTTTTCATACGCATGAGTATTAGTCGTAAATGATTTCCTTCAGGCGATGTTTATACTTCGCATATAAAAATGCCGCGGCAACAGCGATTACCCCAAACGCCATTGTCGAAATAATACGATACAGTGGTCCTAGCGCGCCCACTTCTATCAAGACACGGAATGCGGTAATGAAAAAGAAAATAAGACCGAATAATCGCAATACGCGCACGCGACGCATGAACCCAGTAACAAGCAGTATTGTTGCATATATTGCCCAAAGTACTGATATGGTCGTGTCATTCTTGTTTCGCAATACTTCAATCGCACTTGCACTATCTAAAATCTGCCCTTGATAGTTCAGGCTCTGAACTCCTCCATTGTACACAGCACTCCGCATGGCATCATGCTGTTGTGAATTTGAGAGATGAACAATATCTTGATTAAACTTTTGTGATACTTCCGTGGTAAGTGCATATATCATCAACAAATTTCCCAACACCAAGAAAATCGCAATAATATTCTTCCACTCTCCTTCGGGTTGTTGCCATTTTGCATAGAGTTTCGCAATCATTCCAAATACAATAACTCCAAGCATGAGCAGGAAGAATCCCATATTAAAAATCGGAGTAAGGGAAACGAGATTATTATTCATGACAATATTGCGAATGTGTCCCACCTCGCTCATCATGGATATCATTCCGAGCAAAAGCACAATCCAGCCAAACACTTGTATCGGCTTCTCTTTTATCATGAGTCCAACATACACAAGTACAACTGACTCAACGAGCCATGCGATCGAGATCCAATATTCTGTGAGCTGGAGTGGAATTGCAATCGACAGGAACACCACCGCAATACCGGGGAGTGTGAGATTGAGTGTACGATCATGTTTATTACTCGAGTATGCAACGTATGCAACCGCAAAATAGAGCACCGCGAGGAGTAATGCAAAAAATCCAAGGAAGTCATGATGTTGTGGTTCAAGAATGCGATAACACACACCGAAGTACCACATTGCATTAAGTGCGAGCAGAACAAGATCACTTACCGCCGATGGTTCCTTGCGGGTAAGGTGATGTAAAATTGAATTCGTGAGGAAAATGAGAAAAAATATTGTGAGGAAGAAAAATGTCAGTGTGAGCTGATTGTCGGGGTCTCGCCAGTAATATGCACTCATCCATCCACTAAAGAGTATGAGGGTACCAACGAATGCAAGGTAGTTAAGCTTCGTCCATTTCGTAAACCACGATACACCGAGTACTCCAATATTAAGAATAATCATATACAGTGAAAGCATCACCAGATGATTCTCCCCCGTCGACAGAAGCATTGGAGTAAGGAATCCACCGAGCGTACCGATAACAGCAAGTCCGATGGAATCACCCACAACCGCAATCACCATGGCGAGTGTCGTGATCAGCATCATTAGTATAAATGCGACCGATGATCCAATCACCGCAGGATGATAAAATGCATAACCAGCATAGATAGCAAGATAGAGAGTGCCGATTCCCACACCAAGCAACATATCACTGTAGTTCAAATATTTTACACGAAGTTTCTGTCCGATACTCATGATAGTGAGACCACCAATGATTCCGATCGAAACTTGACCCATCGGACCTATCCAATGATCAAATGCATACTTCAGAAAGAATGAGACACCAAGAAGGAGCATCACCGCCCCAAGCCACCCAAGCCAACGTGCGGTTGTCTCTTCTTGTGTTTCGGTATCTTGTGTTGGAGTGGGGGCGGGTGAAGAAGTGACATTCATTACGGGAGGATTGGCTTCAGCCGTGACACTCATTTCATCCAATTGCACACTCTTTTGCGTAAACTCCTTCGACTCAAGAATACTGATTCGCTTATTCAGTCTCGAAATTTTTACACCAAAATAAATAAATGTTCCAATAATAATAAGTGGCCAAACTCCTCCGAGGAATGAGTAGAATAAATAATCCATATATACCAACAGTATACAGTGACAAATAAGAATGAAAAGGGATTTTATTGCAATTGTACGCTCACAAGATTCTTATTTCTTCGTATATGATTATTAAAATAGAGCCCGCTTGCAATGACGATAAATGCAGAGATCGCAAGTGGCGCAGATGGCTCAAATGTCGCGGCAATAAATCCGGAAATAAGTGGAGGGAGTGTCATCGCTAACGCATTTAAACTCCCATTAATACCGAGCACCTCTCCTTGCATTGCAGGACCTGCGGAACGCGAAAGGAGCGAGGTAATATTTGCCTGAGAAAGTCCTATTGCCATCGCAAAAAATGGCACAATAACATATATCCACGTCGACTCCGGAGAAAGGAAAATACCAAGAATCATCAATCCCACGATCACCAAAGAATTTTGAATGATTACTACTTCGCTAAATTTTTTGCTTACCAGACGAGTCACTACTGCCTGACTAAACACAATCCATAACCCTACATATGCAAAATAATTACCAATAGAACTTTCAGTAAAACCAAAACGATAAAATAGAAATACACTCGCAAATGTCGTGTAAAACGAAAAACCCATTTGAAACAAAAAACTTGTCAAAAAAACTGGGCGTAACTTTTTTGCATTAAATGCATGGGTAATATTATGCAACGACTTCCCCCACTTGATACGCTCCACTTTTTTTATATGTTGATTTGTTTCTCTAAACATTTTCACTACAAACAAAAGATTAAGCAAAGATAACAACGAGGCGAACATGAACGGCGTTGCAGCATTGAACCATGAAATGAGCGTAGGGTCCGCAAGTCTTCCTCCAATAAATGGACCAACCACAAAGCCAAGTCCGAACGCAGCGCCAATTAATCCAAAATTCTTTGCACGATTTTCCGGTGTCGTAAGGTCAGCAACCGATGCCTGAGCGATGACCACATTCCCCGTCGTAATTCCCGTGAATAGACGCACGAAGAAAAGGAGTGGGAGTATCTTGAAAAAAATTCCCACCGCAAAAAGTGCCTGGCCAATGACCGTGCCAATAATGGAAATAATAAGTAATTTCTTTCTCCCATAGCGATCGGAAAGTTGTCCAATAATGGGTGCCGCAATGAATTGTCCAAGCGAGAAGAGTGCGAGCATGATCCCAAGATAGACATATCCCGTTTGTACAGATGTTCCTGCGGGAAGGAGATAATGTGGCGATACGGGATCTGCAAAAAGTATCGGTATAATGGGAATAAGAATGCCCACCCCGACCATATCGAGAAAAATGGTGAAAAATAGGGTAAAAAGTGCGCGGGTATGATTGTGCATGGACTGGTGATTATAAACTATTTTTTTATTTCCGCGAGTGTGTCTCGATTCTCTTGTTGTTAGGTATCTATATATACCACACTTTGTGCGTTGCACTCGATCATGCGCTTTGCTGGCTCAAAAAGCGGATGAGGGAGATCGTCGAGTGCATGCCATTCCCATCCTTCACATTTTTCCGGCTCACGCACAACAGGTTCCCCGCTCTCCCAGAAAGCAGTGAGTCCGATATGCACATAATGCTTCGGGGTATATGTTTTTACATTTGAAAGAAGTATGAAGCGAATGTTCATGATCTCCATACCACATTCTTCTCGCGTCTCCCGACGTGCGCACTCTTCGAATGACTCCATATACTCGAGATGCCACCGGGAAATACATACTCACCTGCGCCATGAGCACCGATACGTTTACCAAGCAATATTTTCCGCTCACGAAATATCATCACCCCGATGCCCGTCAATGGTCTGTCCTGCGTCATTGTCCTATTATTACACGCCGTGGCATTTTTTAAACTTTTTTCCTGAACCGCAGAAACATGGGTCGTTGCGACCAATCTCCGGTTCATTGGTTGATTTGGTTTGTGTTTTTGGTGTATCAGCCCCCGTCGTTCCCCCACCAGCAAGCGTCATTTGTGATTCAACTTTCTTGAGTTCATCTTCTGCCTTCACGAGTGCTTCTACTTGAATACGCGGAATCATTTCGATAATATGCACGGCAATGGATTCCTCCATTTCACGATACAGTCGCAACGCCTCACGTTTGTATTCAACAAGTGGATCACGTTGTCCGTATGCGCGAAGATTTACCGACGAACGTGCGTAGTCCATAAGCTCGAGATGGTCAATCCAGAACATATCATTCGTCTGGAGTGCAAGTCGACGCACAACATCGTAAAATGCATCCTCTCCGATTGCGGCAATTTTCTCATCGCGCGATACTTCGGCACTCTCCCCCATCTCACCTGCCTTCGAAAGTAGCTCGTCAAAATATTCCCTTGCTTCTTCCTTTGAACCAAGCAATAATTTCCTACGCCGAGCATACATTGTCCGCCTATGTAAATTAATGATGTTGTCATACTGAAGCACGTGTTTGCGTGCATCAAAGTTAAATCCTTCGATCTTTGTCTGTGCATTTTCCAAGGCACGAGTGATCATCTTCTGTTCAATGGGCTGGTCTTCGGGAATTCCAAAGCGCCCCATCATTGTCTTGATGGTGTCTGAGGCAAAAATACGCATGAGTGAATCCTCAAGAGAAACATAAAATTGTGTCTCACCGGGGTCTCCCTGTCGACCTGAACGTCCGCGAAGCTGATTATCAATACGCCGAGCATCATGCCGTTCAGTACCTAAAACAAAAAGTCCATTCACTTTTTTTACTGCCTCGGCTTCTTCTTCTGTTGCAGGATTTCCCCCAAGCTTGATATCAACACCACGACCCGCCATGTTTGTTGCAATCACCACTGAACCCAGGCGTCCTGCTTGCGCAATTATCTCTCCTTCACGCTCATGATTCTTTGCATTCAATACTTCATGTGGCACCCCCTCGCGCGCAAGGAACGCTGAGAGCAATTCATTTTTCTCAATGGATACTGTACCGATAAGTACCGGCTGACCATTTGCGTGTACCTCCTTGACGCGACGTGCGATCGCAGAAAATTTACCATTTTCTGTTTGGAAAATCTGATCAAGCTGATCGAGACGTGCGGACGGTCTATTGGGGGGTACCGGTATCACCTCGAGTCCGTAGATTTTATAGAATTCTTCCTTCGAAGTAAGCGCAGTTCCCGTCATCCCTGAAAGCTTGTCGTAAAGTTTAAAGTAATTTTGAAAGGTAATCGACGCCATCGTACGACTCTCCTGTTGCACGCGCACACCCTCCTTCGCTTCGATCGCCTGATGCAACCCTTCGGACCATCGGCGTCCTGGCTGAAGACGACCGGTAAATTCATCGACGATAACAACCTCGTCATCACGCACAACATATTCACGATCGCGCACAAAGAGCGCCTTTGCACGTACTGCAGTTTCAAGATGATGGACATATTTTACTCCCTTTTCTGTATAGATATTTTCAATACCAAGAAGTTTCTCTGCCTTGTCAATTCCCTCTTCAGTAATCTGCGTCGCCTTTAGCTTTTCATCAATAGTATAATCATCCACCTCAACCATCTTTGAGGCAATTGTCGCAAACGTACCATACAGACTCTCTGATTCTTGCGCGGGGGCAGAAATGATGAGCGGAGTACGTGCTTCATCTATTAATATAGAGTCAATTTCATCGACAATGACGTAATTGTGCTCACGTTGACGAAGTGCACTCGCTTCGTAGGAAATATTGTCCCGCAAATAGTCAAAACCAAATTCATTGTTCGTTCCATAGGTAATGTCCGCTTGATACGCTTGCGGTCGCGTACATGGACGAAGAAATTCATAGAACACACGGAAAGAACCTACTTCATCACGGTCTTCATCGTGTTCTTTTTGAGCAGGGTCATAGAGGTATGACGAGTCATGATTAATTACGCCAACTGAAAGTCCGAGGAAGGCGTAGATTTGTCCCATCCACACGGCGTCACGACGTGAGAGATAATCATTCACCGTGATCACGTGCACCCCACGCCCCGTAAGTGCATTCAAATATGTCGGAAGTGTTGCAACGAGTGTCTTTCCTTCTCCGGTGCGCATTTCGGGAATACCACTATTATGCAAGATCATCCCACCCATAAGTTGCACATCGTAGTGTCGCTGTCCAAGTGTACGCAGCGATGCCTCACGCACTACCGCAAATGCTTCAGGAAGAATGTCATCGAGCGTTTCACCAGCTTCGAGGCGTTCCTTAAATTCAAGTGTCTTTTGAGCAAGCAAAGCATCGGAAAGTTTTTGTATCGCTGGCTCAAACTCATTTATTTGGGCAACAATCGGATAGAGTTTTTTTATCTCTTTTTGCGATTCACTGGGAAATATATTATTCAAAAATTTAATCATATCGGGATGTACTCATCATCAGGATTTATTACTAGCTACCACACTGATAAGAATTCATCCACTATAGCGCACTAGGCAAAAAAATGAAAACGATATCAATATGTTCAATTTCGAGAGACAACATGTGGAGTTCTTAAGGGTCTTCCCAAAAAAAATATTTTAACAAAATAAAAACTCCCTTTTGGGGAGTTTTTATTATGTGGGAAAAAGGGTATTTATGCCTTCTTCTTCTTTGCTGCAACCTTCTTCTTTGCTGCTGGTTTCTTCTTTGCTGCTACCTTCTTTTTTGCTGCCATAGTAGTGGAAATTATTGTGATGAATAAAAATGTATGCTTCGACCTTAGAGCATCAATGTGATGTGAGTGTTCTTGAAAATTTTTCTTTGTTAGCAACGAACACTCCTACTACTATTATCTCTTGCTATGCATTCACACTCAATACGTTTTAAAAGAAAGATGTGGATAACTCAAAAATTTTTTTCTGCATCAATAAGTATTACTTCAGGCTCGAGAGTAATTTTTATTTTTTCAAATGAAGCATCAGCAATTTTTTTCACAAACTTCTTCATCTCATCACTCGTTGCATCACCATAATTCAAAACAACAAGTGCTTGTGCATTCCACGTACCAACATCACCATCACGTACACCTTTCATCATAAGCACATGATCGATGATCCATGCCGCAGAAAGTTTTATCATCCCTTCTCCCGCTTCATAGTGTGGTGCATTCGGATATTGTTGAAGAAAATTATCTGCAACAGCCCGTGAGACAATGGGATTTTTAAAAAAAGAACCAGCAGTTCCATACTCACGAAGATCAGGAAATTTCTTCGCTCGTATAGACATAACCGCCGCACGCATCTCTGACAGCGACAATGCCACTACCCCATTTTCCTCTATATATAGAGCGATATCCTTGTAATTCTGCTTTGGTATATATTCCTTTGCAAGTGTAAATTTCACCCGAGTAATAATAAGATGTTTATTTGTCTTAAAAATACTTTCACGATACCCGAATGCACATTCGGCATTGGTGAGTGTACGTAGTGTGTTATTTTCTCCATCATACACTTCAACCGAAATAATTAATTCTCGCGCCTCAACTCCATATGCGCCGATATTTTGTACTGCAGATGCACCCACCGTGCCTGGGATACTCGAAAGATTTTCAAGACCGGAATAATTTTTTTCCACTGTAGTTGCAACGAAATTATCCCACGTCTCTCCAGCACCAACGGTCGCGAGAATATGATTATCCGATTCCTCCCATTCAATTTCCATGATTACCATGTGTATGACGAGACCAGCAAAACCTCGATCATCAATGAGCACGTTTGAACCACCTCCTAAAATAAAAAAAGGGATATTTTTCTCTTGCGCAAATATCATCGCCTCTTTGAGTTCATTAATTGTTGTTACCTCAATAAAAAATTGCGCAACTCCTCCAATCTTCATCGTTGTATATTCCGAGAGTAACACCTGTTCACGTATTTGCATTTCATCATTATAAGTGAATATAGATAAATAAAAAAATAGTGCACTCGAAGATACAACGCGGCGGTGAAATCTAAATAGCCACAGCACCCAATCCACCCCAAAAC